>CAZAFZ010000001.1:0-8662 GCA_964484745.1 uncultured Gammaproteobacteria bacterium
TATACCGGGTATAAAAAACGGAATTTTTTTCAAAATTTTCGTCAAGCATTCTGCCTATTCCGATTCCGTTGAGAATTCCACCCAGCAAAAAGCTCAAAATAATGCTGCCCAGGATAATATATACCGGGTTGTATTTATAGCCCCGCTTGGTGTGCTTAAAATTGTATATCGCCGATACGATCAGCACCGCTAAAAGTATGATCCAAATATAAGGAATGGAAACTATTATAAAGCCCAATAGATTCCTGTCCAATTGCGGGTAAATATCGAGATCTCCGAACCTGATCTGATGGATCAAAATGGAATTAGCCAGTCCGCCGACAACCAATGCCAGGATGGCCGTTCCCCAAATAAAATAGTCCTTGAGCAGAAATTTCCATTTCGGCTCGGGTTTGATTTTTTCTTTTTCGATCTTATCCAATATTTTTTCATCAAAACTTTTTCCGTTCTGCATATGATTATGGTTTATTTTCCCGGACAAGCTGCTTTTTCAGCTCAAGCCTGGCCTTATTGAGCATCGACGCTACGGTGCCGGTCGGCTTTTTCAAAATGTCCGAAATCTCGTTATAATCCTTTTCTTCAAAATATTTTAAAATAATTATTTCGCGGTATTTAGCATCGATTTTTTCAAGCGCATCGCCGACCGTTGCTTTCAGGAACCGCCGGTCGATATCTTCAACCAGGTTAAAATCGGCCTTGATGTTATTGAGGAAATTTTCATCTTCTGCCGACAAATTGCCGAGCGGGCGCGCTTTTGTTTTGCGGTAATTGTCGATAACCTGGTTTCTTGTTATCCGGTATATCCAGGAAGAAAACTTTAAATCCTGGTCAAAATCCCTCAATTTTTGGTAAACCTTGATGAATACATCCTGCAAAATATCCTCTATTTCATCAGGGGCTGTATTGGAAATGCGCTGGACATAAAAATACAGCTTATCTTTATACCGTTTGATCAGATAACTAAAATAAGACTTGTCCTCCAAAGTCTTTTGCACCAATTCTTCATCGCTCATTTCCGATAAAGCGGACGGATTGTCTTCGGTTCCCGATTTTAACAATTCCATAATAACTTTACTTATTAATACGTAATTATAATAAAATTCTTCGTAAAAAAGCAAATCCCATTGCTTGCATGGGATCTCGGTATTATAATCATGGCTTGCTTGGCTGGCGGAGTTAAAGCTTTCCAAAACTTCGAATAAGCAATTTGCTGCCTTGGCTAAAGGCTAACGGGCTTACTGGCTTGGGACTTACAGGCTATTTTTATTCTTCTTCGCGCCAGGAAGTTATAACCCAGCTTCCGCCCGGCCCCCCGGTAAACGACACGTCGGCCAAGCCCGATTCGTAATGAATTTCGGCATTGTTCTCAAGATGGATGCTATAGCCGGTTACTTCCCTTAAATTTGAGGAGTTCTGGATAAGTATTTCGCCCCGGTTCGTAAACAAAATATCGGCCCGGAAGCTTTGCTCGATGTTGATGGCCTCCAGTCCGTCATACGTGGATATCAGCATCAAATAACTGCCCGCCGCGCCGGAGCCCGTCGCCTTGGCGGTATTCTGCAGATCCATCTGCCCGTCGCTGATGAATATGCCGCTGTCTGTCCCGTATGCGCTGTCAAGTTTCAGCTGGGCGCTTTGCTCGATCAAGACATCGCCGGTAACCCAGAGCGTTCCTTCCATATTTAAAACAGCGTCGACGCTTAAGGTCAGGTTGCCGGCAATTTTTAACGGCCCCAAGGTATGGGTTCCGTCATCAAAGTAGACATTGCCGGTATGCACGCCTCCTGATTCGGCATCGGATTTCCATTTGGCAATCTGGGCATCCGTAACCGGCAAAGTGGCTGTCGCTATCTCGGAGGCCAAAGGAGTAACGATAGCCGCGGCAGTACAGCCTGAATTGCTATTGGCGTAGAGAATGCCCGTAATTTTTGCGTCAATGCAATTTCCGACATAAACATCGCCGCCGACATTGCCCTTTTCAAGCTTATTGGAATTTCTGGCGATTTTCACGGTTTCGGTTATGCTGGAATTCGACGTCATAACGACATTGCCGTTGGAATAAACATTGCCATAAACGATGCTGCCGTTGCGGATTATGAATCCGCCGTCTCCGGCTTGCGCCCCGTAATGGAAGGAGGCATCGGCCGAGGCTACCATCTCATAAGTAATGACGACTTTTCTGAAGCGCCCGTCCATATCGGCAATGCCGATTATGGTGCGCGATCCGCCGACGTCTTCCGAAACGGCAAAGGTCGTGGAAGCTCCTCCGATCTGCTGGTTATAGATCGTATTATAGTTCATCGATTCCCTTAGCCGCACCAGGACATCTTCCAGCGCTCCCTCGGCCGAATAATATGCCTGGACAGACTTCACTTCATTGGCCGAAGAACGCAGTCCGTCTCTTAACTCCAAAAATCCGCTGATGGCGACGCTGAGCATGGCGATCAATATGACTATAACGATTATGAGCAGCGTAACTCCCTTTTGATCTTCGGACAGATTGTTTTCTGGCTTGAATATGCTCATATCAATTGCTGCGCAAATACGCTGTAGAATATACGCTATAGGACGCTCCGATGTCGGACCGCGAATCATAGTCCGCATAATCCAGCGCAAGGCTTATCCTTACGGCCGGAGCGGTGCTGGTCGAAATATAAGTCAAATTAAAAGTACTGACCGCAACTTCCCCGGAGGTTATCGGAAAAGCTTCCTGGCCTTCCCTTTTTTCGCATAACATCGTGCCGCAAAGGTAAAAATCCACGTAAGTATACTCTTCTCCGGCCGGAACTCCGGTTTTGGTTTTCAGCGATATTTGGGTTGTGGTTGAAGTCGGATAATAAATGCTTTCGGCTTGCCTGATTTCGCTGGCGATCATTTCGACCGCGCGCTGTCCGTTGTTGGCCGCTTCGGAAATCGCTTCGGTTTTCTGCTTGCTGCGGTTAGCCCAAATGAATAGCGATAATACCGATAAAAATACGACCGTCAGCAGCGTAATATAAACCATCGCTTCTACCAAGCTAAACCCGTTTTTACGTCCAAATTCCATCATCTTAACCAGTTAGTAATATAGGTGGTCATTTGAATATTCTTTTCGGACCAGGATAAGGTCACCGTCATTTTTCTGGATTCCGGATCGTCATTGGCCGCATTATATGCGCTTTCGATGTTTTTCGATGACGGATCCCTGGAAATCCTGTCGAATACGATTGTCCTCGAAAACGGACCGATTGTTTCCGCGCCCAGCGCCATTGTCCAGCTCGAAGAAGCGTTGTCCGTCGCTAAGGCCGGGTGGTAGTTCGCGCCGGCGGCCAAAGTGCCGATGCCGTTTATATCCCAGCTGGTTTGGCCGCGGTAACTTTTCACCGCCTCGATAGCGTCTTTGGCGTATTGTGCGGCCTGCATTGATTGGCGGACAGTGACCTGGGCCCTTAAGCTGTATACCACAACGCTTAAAATTCCTATCAAGGCAACTCCCGCGATCGCGACGACAACCGCGATCTCGATGATCGAAAAACCGCGCCTATCTTCTATTTTTTTAAAATTGGCCATATTTTATTGCCACTGAGGACCGCCGACAAAAATCGAAGTCCCGGTCGAGGTTGTTAAGCCGTTTGCGCCGAATGAGATCAAATTCGGCGTAACGCCGAAATCGCCGCTCAAATCAATATCCAGCTGCAAATCATTTTGTTTCCCGTCGCGGAAAACGCAAAACAATGTGTCCGGATCGTTCAGCCTCAATGTCTGCAGGACGACTTGCTCAATATTGCCGTTGACGCTGATCGGATTGTTATAGTATAGATTGCTTCCCGACAAAAAACTGGAAATGTTGATATCTTGGGTCGTGGTGCCGATCTTTAAATAAATATTTTCGCTGGTTGAACTGGCGATATCTATCGTTCTGGAATATGTGAAATGCACATGGCGCGAATCGGACAAGCGGCCGCTGGCAAGGGTGGAAGTCGAAAAAGGACTGCTGGAAACTTGGCCGGATGAGCTGATGTACAAATCCGCCGTTTCGGCCGGATTGTCGGCGGAATAAAAAGATATATGCCCCTGCTGGCTGGTCAAACCGGTTATCCTGTCGAAAACAACTTCGGATCCCCCGCTCAAATCGGCTGCGCTGATAATGGTTTTTTTCAGCTGGCGGACTATATCGTACTGGGACATTCTGGAAACATAGCTTTCGCCTTTAAAGAGCGTGTAGGATTGGGGCGGCGCCGAAGTCGAGAAATAAATGCCGTATTGGCTGGCTCCTTCCGACGCCAAAGTCCTGCTGTGCGCGTACCTGATGCTCCCGATAATTTCCCTGATCTCTCCCACGGAATCCAAATTGGCCTGCAGATTCCTGAATACCGGAGCCGACAAGGCAAAAATAATAGCCAGAACGGTTATGGTGATAATTATTTCGACTAAAGTAAAGCCTCGATTATCGTGGATTGGCATCCTGTTCCTTAAAAATGAAAATGTTTGAATATTATACCATATTTTAAACAATGGTGCAAAATTATTCATCCCCCAATTTGCTTATTTTCTGCCGGCCGTAAAGTTAAGCATAAAGCAATCAAAATAAGGATATTTACAACCGGTATCAGCATCAACAGGCTGAAAAAACCGGATAGTCCGAGGCGGTGGAATATGTCTCTCCATAAAACTACAGAGGCGAAAACTCCGATCAGCGGCACATACATCGCAAAAATCCAGTAGCACGATCTGCCGGACAGCTTAACGGCCAGAAAGTCATTTGCCAGCGGAATCCAAGCCAGGTGCGCATTTTTATGCCCGAGCCGGCAGGATAACCGCCAAAAAAAATATGCCTGCAACAGGAAAAAGGCCGCAAACAGCGCCGGCGGAGAAAAAATGAAATGCATTATACCGGGAAATATATATCCGGATTGGCCTTGGAAAAATTTATTAATATTGGAAACATCGAAAAGCGGGGCGACATGGATTCCGGGAAACGCCGGACTCAGCTCTTGTTCGCTGATTGACAACGGTCCAGTTATTTGCGAAAAGCCGTTCAGGAAGCTCTGCTGGCTGTCGATGCCTTTGATCTGGAAATTATTCAGGCCGAAAATATAATCCGCGGCAGAGCGGTAATGCGCATTATAAGAGAACATGGCAATTTCGACCCTGTCCCCGCTCCAGTTGTATAAATAACCGCTCCAAAACGAATTCGGATCATTGAATTCCACCAAATTCCAATCCATGATCTGCTTGATGGAATAGCCTCCCCCCAGCATAAAACCTGAAAAGAGACTGTGCAGGCTGCGATACAATAAGCCATGGCTTTCAGGCGTTTCCAAGCCGAATGACGCTTCCCCGCCGTCGTTCCATAGATCTTGGTCCTGCACCGAATCAATGCTCCCGGTACCGCTTAATTGGCAGGCCTCTTCAGCGGCAAGACAAACAACAGCCCTGCCGGCCAGCAGAGCAATTGAAATCGATACTAAAACCAGAAAATAGGAAAATTTCATTTTATCTGCCGTTAATTCTCTTTCTTAAAACGCGACACCGCTATTCAATGCTGTTTGATTATCTGGATGATCTGGTCCAATTTTTCGTTCTCGAGCCGGTCGAGAGTTTTTTTAATCTCTTCTATGCCTGACTTTGACTTAAGGTCTGTCCGGTAATCGGCTTCCGCCTTATAGCGATCGCGCTCGTTTTGGCGGTTTTGCGACATCATTATGATCGGAGCGGCATAGGCGGCCTGGGTGGAAAAAAGCAGGTTCAGCAGAATAAAAGGAAAAGGATCCCATTTTTCATAATAGCCTACCAGGTTTAATGCGATCCAAACAAAAACAAAAACGGTCTGAAAAATTATGAACTTCCATGAACCGATGACAGCCGCGGTTTCGTCCGCTATCCTTTGCCCGAAAGTCAGCTCATCCTTATGCTTCTGATGCCATGTTTTTGAGCGGTCATGATTATTTGCCATATTATAAATTAATTCTTAACCTGACGGATAACCCGCTGCGGGAAAGGAATTTCAATTCCTTCACGGTCAAAAGCTATCTTCAGCCTCTTTCTCAGCTCTCCGGTGACTTCCCATCTTTTCAAGGATTTGGTTTCTCCCAATATTTTAATGACAACCGCCGAATCGGCGAAATCGTCGACCCTTAAAAACTGCGGCGGCTTGATTATATGCTCCTTCCATTCCGGATCCTCCGCCAGCTCACGTCCGACGCGGTTGACTGTTTCGATGACTTTTTCCAGGTTAGCCGCGTACGAAACACCGACGTTCAAATTCACTCTGGAGTAATATTTTGACAAATTTGAAGCTTTCTTTATTTCTCCGTTCGGAATATGATGCACCGTGCCGTCGAGATCGCGCAAAACCGTAAGGCGCAGGCTGATTTCTTCCACCTTGCCGCAGGTTCCGTCCAGGCAAACCACGTCGCCGATACGGTATTGGTTTTCGAGTATGATCAAAAGGCCGGTAATGAAATCCCTGACCAGATATTGGCCGCCGAAACCGAGCGCGATGCCCGCTATTCCCGCTGCGGCTATGACCGGCCCGACATCCAGCCCGACTTCGGAGAGCGCCATAATGGCCGCTAAAATAAACGCGGTGATCCTTAAAGTCGTGGAAAAAACCCCGATTAAGGTATTTTCCCTTTTTTCTTCGGCGGATTTTGACAGGAAATTTTTTGGTACGACCGTTTTGCGGACCAGCTTTTCTATTAGCGCCGAACCGAGTTTGTTGATTATCAGAGCTCCCAGGATAATTAGTATTACCCTTAAGCCATGGGTCGCCAACCAGCCTAAAAGAGCAACTGTTAAATCTGAAAATTTTGCCGGCATAAATTTACCCTTACATATAACCAGAGCTCATCTTAAAAATAATCTTTGGCTTTTTTCAATCTTTTCGGCCCCCTATCCCGCCTTAGCGAGGCAAAACGGAAAAATTCGGAGATTTAATCAAAATAGTTCAGCTGGTTTTCCTCAATTTTCTAATTCTTCGCTTGAAAATCCTGGAAAATGGCTTAAAGAGATTTTTAAGATAAGCTCCCTTGATCTTATTTTAACATATTCCGGCCCGGCTCCCAAACATGCAAAAAAACGTGCTTTGGCCGTAAATCAATAATTTGCTAAAATTAAAATATGGGATTATCGAGTAAAATTCTAAAAATTCTTTTCTTCCTTTGCTTGGCGGTTTTTCTCTGTACTTACTATGCTAAAAATAATTACCGGGATGTCCATGATTTAATGGAAGGTGCCCTGGCTCAGCCTATTCAAACGGAAACCGCGGATAAAACTCCGGTGGTTTTTTCCGATGCCGATTACAAATATACCCTTTTTCCTCTCTACGATTACGACATTACGGCAATGGTCGTTCATAAAATGGATTATACCAAATTCAGCATCCACCGGACCGACAGCGTATTTCCGATGGATCTCTGCATGCTCTGGGGAGACAATCTTAAAAACGGCTATTATGCCGACCCGAACCTTGAATTTTCCCAGGATTTCAGATTTTGTCTGTACTATCGGCAAGCCGGAGCGAATTTCAATGCCAACGAAATGTCGAATAATCATCTTATTATCAAAGGCAGCCGGCTGAAAAAATTGATAAAAAATATCACTTTGGGCGACCAGGTCAGGATCAGGGGCCAATTGGTTAATGTTGAAGCCGAAAATTTGGCATCAGGCGACCCTTATAATCCCGAGAGGATTGCCTGGAATTCCAGCCAGGGCAGAAATGATACGGGTGCGGGCGCCTGTGAAGTAATATATGCCAAAGATTTCACGATCCTGAAAAAATCAAATTATAACGCTTATATTTTAAACCGGTTTGGCGCTTATGGCCTGACGGCGACCGGTTTGGCGTTCCTCGTCCTGCTGTTTTCCGTGCCGATCGGCGCAAGCCGACGCAATCCGCAAGGCTGAATAGCCTGGCGGGGAAAAACATGTTTTGACATCTCGCTCAATCTGTGGTAATATGCGGACGGAATATGGATATTCTCATGCACAACAAAGTCAGTCTCGTTATTCCGGCCTTTAATGAAGAACCAACAATTTCCGGCATTGTTGAGGCTGTCAAGCAGAACAAATACATTGATGAAATAATTGTCGTTGACGACGGTTCCAGCGACACTACCGCGCAGAGAGCTAAAAACAGCGGCGCGACCGTCATAACTCTTGAAAAAAATCAAGGCAAGGCCGGAGCCATGAACCGGGGAATTAAAGCCGCGCATAACCGGATCATCTGCTTTTTGGACGGAGATATCCGCGGTATAACTTCGGAAGTTGTCGCTGCCTTGGTATTGCCTGTTCTTAAAGGAGAATGCCGGATGTTCATAGGGATTTTAGCCCGTAAGAGCAACCTGGCGAATTCGCTTCTGCCCCATTTGCCCAAACTGGGAGGTTGCCGCACAATTTACAAGGAATTATGGTACGCGATACCTGACAGACTAAAGAAAAAATATCAAATTGAAATGGTGCTGAACTTCTATGCCAAGAAACTCGGGCATAAAACCGAAATCAAGATCTTCGATGAACTGTACCAAGAGCCCAAAGAGAAAAAATGGGGCCTTTTTACCGGGCTGTTGCTGCGCGGATTAATGGTCGCCAATATCATATATATATTTTTCCGCTTGTATTTTTACGAAAACCTAAAGATAATTTTTGAACGTGAGAGAACATTTGCTTACGTATCGTAAAC
>CAZAFZ010000001.1:8672-21900 GCA_964484745.1 uncultured Gammaproteobacteria bacterium
AGGCTTGCGGCTAAAGAATCATTCAGCTAATATATTTTAAATCAAAAAAATCCGCGGTTAACTGCGGGTTTTTTTGTATTTTGTGATTTATCGCTTGTTCTTGTTCCAGATTAAAAATTTTTTTCCATCGCTTTACATTTTTTAATTATTCGGCGCCGGCTGATCTGCTCCGGGCAGGACGAATCCAGGGCCTCCGGCCCCGGTCGGCCTGAGCTGGATGAACTGGGCGGTAATGCTGCCGTCGGAATTGCTGCTTCCATTGGCCATTACGTTCTCTCCTACGGCCAGATCGCTTCCCGATCCCTCGGAAAACTTGCTGATCGTTGTTGAAGCGGAAAGATAAACCGTCTTCGAGCTGCCGTCGTTCATCTTGAGCGTTACGCTAGAATCGTCTTTTTTGATTATTTCTCCGGAGGCCGCACCTCCGCTGAGACGCTGTCCATTGGCTGAGGCTCCATTGCTTTGGTTGAACTGCCTGAAATTCGTACCGTTGCGCTGGAAGTTTGCCATGGAATTTTTACTCTGCTGGTAAATGATCCCGCCGTAAAAGCCTCCGGCCCCTCCTATCGCTAATGCAATAATAATTGCAATAATGCTGGCCTGTTTCATATGATTTGTATTTTTAATTTAATTAAGATTTAAGCTCCAAAATTATTTTTTCTTTTTATTAATCTGCTTTTTTCTTCTTTTTCTTTTTAATATTTTTTCTATTACGGCTAACAGGCCAACGGCTTATCGGCTTATTATTCATATCTCAGCGCTTCGATCGGATTGAGTTTTGCGGCCCTGGTGGCCGGATAATATCCGAATACAATCCCAATCAATGCGGAAACCCCGAAGGCCAGCAGGATCGAAGACATCGATACGTTGGTGCTGATCGACGCCAGTTTGGAAATTATAAGCGATGCCAGCCAGCCGATAATGATGCCGAAAAGTCCGCCGATGAAGGTCAGGGCAACAGCTTCGGCCAAAAACTGGCCGCTGACTTCGGCGCTTTTCGCTCCGATGGCTTTGCGCAGCCCTATTTCGCGCGTGCGCTCCGTAACGTTGGTCAGCATCATATTCATGATCCCGATGCCGCCCACTATCAGCGAAATGCCGGCTATCGCACCGAGCAGCAGCGTAAAAGTACCCGTGACCGAAGCCGCAGTTGCCACCACGTCGGCCTGGTTCATTATCTGGAAATCGGCTTGGTTCGAATCCGAAATCTTATGGCGCGCCAGCAGCAAATCGTTCACCTCCTGTTGGACCGCAGCAAGGGAATCCTGGCTTACGGCTTCAATGCTGATTGTCGAAACGTAATTATCGCCGGCGATAAATTTCTGCATGGTGCTCAATGGAATATAGATCATATCGTCCTGGCTGCCGAAACCGGTTCCGCCCTTGGATTTAGCGACTCCGATGACGCTGAACTCGATCTGCTGAATGCGTATCTTCTGTCCCGTAGGGTCGACGCCTTCCCCGAAAAGGTCATCTCTGGTCGTCGGGCCCAGTATTGCAACTTTCCGCAATGAATTTTGGTCGGCAGCCGTAATAAACGATCCTGTATCCATTTCCACGTTGCGGACTTGGGAATAAGCTGCAACTGTTCCGACGATCTGCGTATTCGTATTCTGGCTTTTGGCGGTAACCTGGTATCTTCTGGAAAGATCGGGTGCTACGGCGGCAACGTCCGCGACGTCCTGGATCGCCGTCGCGTCTTCGCTGGTCAAAGTCTGCGCGCTGCCGCGGCCCGCGCTGGGTCCGCCGCTTGCGTTGCTCTGGAACCCGGGCATGATTAAAAGCAAATTCGAACCGATCGATTGGATGCTTGATTCTATCGATTTTTGCGCTCCCTGTCCGATCGAAACCATCGCGATAACCGATCCGATCCCGATAACAATGCCGAGAATAGTCAGTCCCGACCTTGCTTTATTGGCCCTGATAGCTAATATTGTTTCTTGAACCAAATCAGTTAACAGCATAATAAAATTTAAAAAATAGAAATTATAATTTTAATATTTTTACTTTAAGGCCTCTCTTCCTGCTTCTTGCTTTGCTTTTGGATTTTCCCCGGGCAAGCTGGATTCCGCCCGTTTCAGGGCCGCAAAAGCCGGTCTCGCGTCGGAACCAAGGCGGACGATGCGGGACTTCTTACTTCTCAATTGCGCCGTCCCTAATGTTGATTACCCTGTCCGCGATATCGGCAACATCGCGCTCATGGGTTATCAAAACGATCGTATGGCCCTTTTTCCTGTTCAGCTCTTTAAACGTATTCAGGACATATTGTCCCGTTTTCGTATCAAGATTGCCTGTCGGCTCATCGGCTAAAATTATTGAGGGGTTATTGACCAGGGCGCGGGCGATTGCTACCCTTTGCATCTGCCCTCCGGATAATTGGTTCGACAGGTTGCCCCATCTTTCCTCTTCAAGGCCGGCAAGCTTCAAGGCCTGCTTGGCCATTTCTTCCCGCTTATCCGCTTTTATCTGGTTATAGACCAGCGGCAATATAACATTACGCAATACGGTTGTCCTCGGCAGCAGGTTAAAGGACTGGAAAACGAACCCTATTTTGCTTTTACGAGTATCGGCCAGTTCGTCTTCGGACAATTTAGAAACGTCTTTGCCTTCCAGAATGTAAGTTCCGCTGGTCGGAGTATCAAGCGCTCCCATGATATGCATGATTGTCGATTTGCCCGAACCTGAGGGCCCGGCGATTGCCAGGAATTCACCCTTTTCTATCTTGAAGCTGATATCTTTCAAAACCTGGGTCTTCACATCGCCGGTTGTATATATTTTATTTATATTAATGAATTCAATCATGGCGGGAATTATAAATTTAAACTTCGTATTTCGAATCAATTTCGAATGGCAGAATGTTTGCAGCATTAAGAAATTGAGGCATGAGAAAAACCATCTATTATCCTCTGGTCTGTCATTCCCGCGCAGGCGGGAATCCAGTTTTATTCAAGAATGTCTGGATTCCCGCCTGCGCGGGAATGACAAGGAAAAGGTTTTTCTCAAGTCTCAAATTAGGATTTTATTCAAAATTCAAAATTTCTGTTATGCGTTTTGCGAAAATGACTAAGTGACTTACGACTTGGGACTATTTTTATCTTCCCGGCGCTCCGCCAACCCCGAACATCCTGATTCCGCTGCCTGATTGGGACTGGGTCGTTGTCTGGTTCGAAGAAGCGGCAACGGTCCTGACGACAATCCTATCCCCTTCGCTCAATCCGCTTAATATCTCGGTGTTGGTATCGCTTGAAATCCCCACTTCTACATACTTTTGTTCCGGAGCGGTTTTTGACGTAAAATTCGATGATCCGCTGACAGCTTCCGAATCTTTCAACACCTCAACATAGCTCGTCCCGTTGTCTCCTTGCTTAATAGCTGAATTCGGCACCATCAATGTATCCAGTTTGGTTTCGGTTGTAACCAAGGCCGATACGCTCATCTGCGGCTTGATCCTGCCATCCTGCGTATCCAGGGAAATCTTTGCGGTATAATTAACCACTCCCTGGCTGACTGTGCCCAATTCGTCGATCTGGATCACTTCGCCCGTGATCTCCAGGCCGTCGATCGCGCTGAAAGTCAGGCTGGCTTTTTGCCCGGCTTTTACCTTGGCCGCATCTACTTCATTCAGGGACAATTCCGCTATTTGGCTCTTAGTTATAACCGACATGATTACCGTCGAAGGAGAGGCGTCGTCGCCTTTTTCCTGGTTTACTTGCGCCACGATACCGTCGATCGGCGACTTGATCTTGGCGCTACCCAAACTCTCCAAAGCGTCGCTATAATTATTCTGCGCTTGAGTAATTTGGATCCTTAATGTAGCCAAATCCAAGGCGGTCGGGGGCGCTATTTTCTGGTTATATTGGGTTTGAGCGTTATCCAGCGCAATTTTTTTATTTTTTATCTCGTTCTCGGCCGATTTGATGCTATTTGCATTATCCGTCTTGGCTTGCTCATAATTTTTTTGGGCCGTAATATGATTGTTTTTGGCGCTTTCCAGCGAAGATTTAGCGCTCTGCTGGCTGTTGGAAGTCGACAGATCGTTCGAGGTTACGTTCAGCTTGGCGCTGGAAATGGATTGTATCGTCGATTTAATGCTGTCGATCTTGTTGATCATGGTTGTTTCCTGCGATGAAAGGCTTTGGCGGTAGCCGTCCAGTGTCGATTGGCTGACGCTGGCCGAACTGATGGAATTAACCAAGGCTAAATAAGTGTAATGCTCAAGGCTTTGCATGGCTTCCAGGGCAGATAGCGCATTATCCAGCAGGCCTTCGATTCCGGAGTTGGTCCAATTTTGCGATACTTGATCATAGCTGTCCTGGTAAGCTTGCATTTTAGCTTTAGACTGGGCATAATCCGTTTTTGCCTCGCTTAGCGTCGAGGAATTCAAAACGCCCAATACGTCATCAAGCGAAGAATTGACCGGCGGGTGGTCGATTCCCAATATTCCGTCAGCGGCCGTCAGGCCCGACTGCAGGGTTATTAGGGCGGTCGCCAGATCGGTCTTAGCTTTTTCGTATGCGTTAGTTAGGCTTTGGCTTTGTTCCGTTGCCGAAATTCCTCCGGTGGATAAAGCATTGTCATATGCCCGCTGGGCATTATCCAGGCTGATCTGTGAATTATCCAGCGTGATCCGGGCTTTCTGCAGGTTGTCTTCAGCCGCCTGCTTGGCGTCTTCCAGGCTCTTCAGGGAGTTGTCGTAAGAAATTTTCGCCGCATCAACAGAATTTTTAGCCAACCGGATTTCATCCGCGGTTGCACCGGCTTGCTTGGTATTCAAGTTTATTTTCGCGATATCCAGAGAACTTTTGGCGTCCCGGACTTGTTTTGCCAAATCTTTTGTATCAAGCTCAGCTAAGATATCGCCGGCCTTAACTTCCTGCCCCGCCCTGACCTTGATGTCCACGATTTTGGCTGAAACTTCGGGTTTAACATCGATTTGGTTGGAGGAAGAAATTTGTCCGCTGGCTGAAACGGTAGTTAGGATCGAGCCTCTTTCCACGGTTCCCAGCGCATAAGTCGTTGCAGCTGATGTTTTATCTGTGGCAACGTAGTAATAATAAGCTCCGCCAGCTAAAATTAAAACCAGGATAGCGGTCCTGAATTTATATTTCTTAATTAAATTGATAATTTTTGTACTCATTTATTTGAAAAAAAGGCGGAAAGTTATCTTTCCAAAATAAAAAATTTCATATTTTATTGGCTAATATTAATTAATGGTTGATTATGGTTACCCTATATTTATAATACGTATAATCCTTAATTTTCTTTAAAAGTAACATAAAAAATCCGGTTTAAAAAACCGGATTTTGACGTATTTTATATATTCCGAATTATTGAATTATCTTTAATGATTTTCCTTCGGTTAAAGCGGTTGAAGTTTTTCGGAGGGCGGAAGCAAGTATCCGCTGGAATGTGCTCTGCGATGTGTGCATATTATGGGCGCATTCGTTCTGGCTCATCCCTAAAACATATTTTAGGCGCAATGCTTCCAGTTCTTCGTGGCTTAATTCGATAATTTCCAACCCGGCCATCGGTGTCCCTTTGGGTTTGAAAAATTTTGCGGCTGGTTTGATGGCAATCCTGCGGCGCATACATGGTCGTCCGCGCTTTCTTAAGCGGCAGTGGTTCATATTTTTAAGCCAAATCCCTTGTTAGGCTCTAAGAGCCTTCCAGAGGCTCTTAGAGCCTAACAAGGGAATAACAAAATTCAAGAAACGGGATTAACCCCGCTTTTTAGCGGGAAGCGAGGTTATTTCCGGCTCCTGGCTAAATCTTCCTTTTCTTTTCTGACTGCAGCCAGCTCTTCTTCCAGCATCTTTTCTTCGTCATCCAAGGCCGCTTTCTCTTCTTCGGCGGTCCAAAGCCTTCTGCGCATGCCGAAACCCATTCCCTTCATAAGCCAGCCGCCCCATCTGCGTCCGTAGCCGCGTCCGCATGGTCCGAACCCCCGGCCGGTTGCAGGTCCCTGGCCGCTAGGGCCTGTTTGATCAAAACTTGGCATATTTATCACCCCCTTTCTCATGAATTATCCTGTCTATTTATGAATATATACCCATAAATATATTTTGTCAAGAGGTTTATCAATTACAAAACAGCCGCTATTAAAGAGGCTGCTTTATGGATTTATGTTTTATTCTTCGATTATCTTTATGCTATTGACTTTCACGGGATTAACCGGCTTGCTCATTTCTCCGGATGGGCTCATTTCAACCTCGCTTTCCGCGATCTTATCGACCACATCCATGCCGCTTGCTACCTTGCCGAAAATCACATAATTCTTCGGCAAAGGCCGTTCTTCGTGCATAATGAAGTATTGGCTGCCGTTAGTGTCCGGCCCGGCATTGGCCATAGCTACGGTTCCGCGCGTATAATCGCCTTCAAATGGTTCGTCGTCGAATTTATATCCCGGACCGCCCATGCCGGTGCCTTCCGGATCGCCGCCCTGGATCATGAAGCCCTTGATGACCCTATGGAAAATCGTGCCGTCGTAAAAATTCTTTTTGGCCAGACTGACAAAATTGTTGGCTGTGATGGGGGTCTGGCTGGCGGTCAATTCGATTTCGATATCGCCTGCATCGGTCGACAATACCGCTTTGTAACTTTTGGTTTTATCAATTATCATAGGCATTGGCCTTTCCTGGCTTTTATCGGCTGGCTCGCCGGCAAGCTGGCTGTCTGCAGCCGTGTCGGCGGCAGTTTGGGCGGCATCTTTGTTTTCAGAAGCTGAATTTTGGGCCATGCCCAATGGCTTGCTTTGTTCCCGGTTCGGATTGGGCACAACAGCCTTATTGGATGTCGAGCAGCCGCTCAATAAAACCGCCAGAAAAAGGAAAATAAAAAAAGACATTAATGAATGTTTTTTCATAAAGCTGATAAATAATTATATAAACATGATATCAGGAATATTATCTGGATTCAAGGGAATTGCTCCGGTTTAACCAATGCGTCCGCTTAATGCCTTAAAATATCCCAGCGCCTTGCTTTGCTTGATTTTGCCGGGAGCTGAATTTTCCAAATATTTTCGGATTCTCGTACTGATTTCCAGCGATCGGCCATAATCTCCATTCCGGGCCAGTTCCCTGGCTTTGATGAAATCCTGGAAGATCCGCTTGTCAACAACGTCGGAAATTTCACAGTATCTCGAAATTCTCTTTTGCCACGCCCCGTAATCCGCTGCTTCAAACGACTGCAATATCAATTCCTGCTTGGCTTTTGGCAGACAGCTGCTGCCGGCAAAATCCATCGATTCTTCGTCATCGGCATAAACCGAACAGGTTCCGGCTGTGAGTATAATTGTTATTGCAGCCAAACTGATAGCCGCCATCTTATATTTGCGCATATTCCGTATTATTTATGTCTCATCAAGTAATACGGACGGTTGTGTTTTTTATTGCGCACTTGAATTTTTATTTTTTTGCTCCCTGGCATACAGCACATAGGAATAGATCAAAGTTCCGAATAAAATTACCGTCATGACCAAGATGAACACGATTATTTTCCACACAGGAGGGCCGATTGCGGTTAAAGCCATTAATACTCCGCCTAAAATAAAAGCCTTTCCGCCCAGCCGGTGGGTCTTGTTCCAAACCTCTTCCGATGACAAAGTCCAGGGAGTCCTGATGCCCATAAACCAGTTCATCTTGATTTTGCCCATATAATTGCCGAGTAAAATGAAAAGCAAGCCGACTCCCAGGGGCATAACAAGCGCGATATCAATTTTATAGCCAATCCCGTTTGCGCCGACCAGGAAATATACCACCACCAGAAATAATACCAGAAAATTCTTAAAGATATGGTAAGGCTTTAAGAACTGTTCATACCTTTCTTTTTTTGGATCAAGATTGGGAATTACCAGCAACAACAGATAGATCGCCAGCGTTAAAGCAGGAAAAAAGAACGCGCCAAAAGATCTTGTGCTCCATCCGTCCACTTCGCCGGCGATATTCCAGTGGGTTGGCACTCTGTCCGGAAAATGCAGGTAAAAATAAAAGGAAGCGCTAAGGGAAAATACCATCAGCACGATAGGTATAATTTCGCTTTTTAATGTTGGCTTGGTGACGAGTTGCATACTTTTTAATTTATATAACTAATAAAAATACTTTATTGATTTTAAAATATTTTGATCAATTAAATATTTTATAAATTTCTAATTTCTAATTTTCAAACAATTTCCAATTCCTCAATTAATTAATATTCGTATCCATTAGTATCAATTCGTATCATTAGTATCATTAGTATCATTAGTATCATTAGTATCATTAGTATCATTAGTATATTAGTATATTAGTATATTAGTATCTGTAATCATTTGTATGTTTCGTATTCATTCGTATATTGGCATCGATTTGCGTTATACGACTTCATTTAAAAAACTTGATCAGCGCTTCTGCCGCTTCTTCAAAAAAACTCAAGTTCAAGGAATATATTCGTTCCTGTCCTCTTTTTTGGAATGTTACCAGGTCTGCATTTTTTAAAACCGTTAAATGGTGCGATAAAGTCGGCAAGGCAACGTCGAAGTTTTTGGCCAATTCACTCACGGGTAAATCGTTTTTTTTCAATAATTCCAGTATTCTCCTTCTGATCGGATCCGATAATGCCTGTAGGGTTTGGTGTAAAGTCATATTTATATACTTAGATATTTAGACAACTATCTAAATAATATTATGCTCTTTTTTTCTTGTCAAGAGATATTTCCCTACTGAAAAATCCACGGAATTCCGTGGATCAAGCCCGTTCTGGATATATTCAGGGAAAGGAAGGAAAGATTTATTTCTCCTTCAAGAAAATTAATTTGATTTGAAATTTATTATTGCCCACAAATCCGGAAACCTTTGACTGGCTCAGATATAAATGTGCACTGCCGGCATCTATGGAAAACAGGTTATTTTTTTTGCCGCAGGTAATTTCATTGATTTGCTCAGGCGAAAGATCAAGGGCTAAGCAGCCTTCCAAGAAACGGCATTCCACCGCCAGCATCTTACCGCCGATATTCCCTGGCATTTCCATATCCACTATGGAAAATCTGCGTTCTTCACGGTTGCATTCCAGACAATTGATACCCGGAACTTTTTTGCATCTTACCATATCGGCCTCCTTAAATGAATAATTGATAATAGCTTAACTATTGGCATAAGTCAAGTAAACAAATTATTTTATTGGCAAGGAAATCATTAATAACATAATTAAACTATCAATACTTAAAAAATATGGAAAATAGGCCGGGTAATATATTGGAATATCCGCGGCCTTCCCGATATGCGCTTCTGCCTGTATTTGCTCTCAACCACCGCTTGCAACGGGAAGCCGCGTTCAGCCGGCAGGACGAACGAGTTCATCTTATCGGCTACAATAATATTACTGCCGAAAATTTATCTGCAGCATCATCATGAGAAAATTCCTTATCGCCATTTTTCAGGATTGTTGCTTCCGGGGGTAAATTCTCATAGCCTGCTTTCGGTGGTCCGCGGATGGAATTCCCGCTGGAATCATCGGCCGGCGGCAGATTCTGTCATCCATACTACCCGAGCTGCATGGCTTCAATTTCTTCACCGGCGGTTTTGGCTTCCCGGCATGCATTCCGGAAATAAAATGCGGCTCCGCAGGCCAGAACCGCAATCCGCGCTATAAATCTTCAGCTTTTGAGTTTTCTTTATTTTTCCGCTTATAGAACTATCGAAAAATACCGCCAGCTTGCCGGCAATAATGCTTGCCTGCCAATGTTTTCGGTATCTTCTGCTATGAATCACTACTGCGCATCCGGCGCGGCGATCTTAAGCCGGAAATTGAGGTTTCCGCGCTGGCAGGCAGATCCGCGCTCGGGTAATCGTCTTTGCCGGGTTCGGTAGGATTATTATCGCTAGCAGCTGGCTGTTCCTGCGGAAGATCTTGCGCTTCTTCGGCCAATCCGGTTCCGGCGGACGGGTCATCACCCTGTGCATTCCCCTGCTCTTGCTGAAGTTCGTTCTTAAATCCATCTGCGCTGGTATCTTCACCCTGGCTGTTATCATTCTCAAGGCTGGTTTTTACTTCCGCAACCGTATCGCCGCTAAAGCTATTTTCGGAATCCTGGCTTGTTTGGACTTCTTCCCAATCGGCTCCGTTTGGATCCGCGGATTCCATTCCAGCTTCATCCGGCCCGCTTAAGGCAGGAGGATCAAGCATAGTTTCCGAATTGTCATCTAAGGTTGCTGTTGAACCGCTGACTTGTTCGAGACCGGCAAAAGCTGGTTCAGGTGCGGACCTTGGCTGCAGCAAAGCTCCTATTCCGCAATTCTGGCTATAATCGATTGCAAGGGAAGCCCGGTCGATAAATTCATGGCAGCCTCCGTCCGGCCGCAGGACCAGCCTCAAATTAATTTTTCTGGCCGCATAGGTAGTGCTGATAAGCGGCAGCAGTTCGCATGTTTGCACCGTATCTTCCCAGGTCGAAGGAATTGTACAGGCCGGTTTCCATTGCATCCCGTCCCACCATTCCAGCGCCGCATCGATCCCCCAGCCGGAAAGCTCCAGGGAAAATAGAACCGAATTAACCGGCAGCATGAAAGGCAAGCTTTCAAATTGCCAGTCGAAATATACATAACGGACGGCGGTTACATACTGATCGGCCCTGATATCTTCGCTGGCGGCGACTTTCGCCGTTACGTCGGTCCCGTCGTGCAATCTGGCAAATATCGGCGTATTTGAGGCTATTCCGTCGGCAATGCATTCCGTGGTGCAGGATTGGCTGCACCCGTCTCCCGGGGCATTATTTCCGTCGTCGCATTGCTCGCCCTGCTCGACAATGGCGTTTCCGCAAACGCCGCATGGCTCTTGCTGGCGGTAGCTTAAATCCAGCAAGGCCTGATCCAGATATGCGCTGTTGAGGCATGCGCCGATTTCATATTTTAATCTGAAAGTGACGTCGCGGGCGCTGTCCGTTGTTGCGATATATGGCAGCAGGTCGCAGGTAGAAGTAGCCTCTGAACAGCTCTCTAACGGATCGCAAACTTCAAGCCAATTATCGCCGGCGTCCAGCATTTCAACTGTCAGGGAGGTAGTGCACGACTCTTTATGTTCAAGCGTTAGTAGGGCCTCATTTAAAGGAATCCCGGAAGGCAACCCCGAAAAAATCCAATGCAGGTAAATATAGCCGGTTTTATTGAGCTGCTGGTAAGCGTAGATATCATCGCTGAGTGATGCCTCGCCGGTTACGAAAGTTCCGTCATCCAGCCGGGCTGAAAAAGCAGAGCTGCTGGTCGCGCCTTCAGCGTAGCATTCGGCCTGGCAGAAAGCGTCGCAGCCGTCGCCCGGGTCGTTGTTTCCGTCGTCGCACTGCTCTCCCGGATCTACATTGCCGTCCCCGCAGTAAGCGGGGCAATATTCCCTGGATATATCAAAGAAGGCGCTGGCCACGGCGCTTTGCATTCCGTCATGGCAGCTTCTGGCTTTAACCGTTGTGCTGGTCGCTAGCACAAAGGGCCCCGTATACAGCTCGCCATTGGAGTAGCAGGCCGGATCGCTGCCGTCCAGAGTATAGAAAATATCGGCACCGGGAAGCGACGAACTTAAGACAACGCTAACTTCTTCCAGGTCGCAGAACTCCCCGCCCTCGGGATCGATATCCGGTATGTCATTCTTGATGGTTGCAGTTACGTTGACGACATGCGCTTCAAAAGCGGATAAATTCAAAACCTGCGAGCAGACCAGAGAAAACAGGACGACAACCGCCAACGCCCGCAGGCTTACGGCCGGCAGATATTCGAATAGGGTTAATGGCTTTGGGCTTAAGTACGCCTTCCGCCCCCGGCTGCGTGCCAGAGCCTGGCTTAAGGCGGGCTTTTCCTCCGGCTTAAGCGCCGGACTAACGGCCGCCGGCTTGGGCGCATGGGCTTTGCCTGTCCTCAAATCGATGGTCAGGTTTCCGATTCGCAAATCAACGGTCCGCTCATCGGTAGCCGGAATCATCCGCGAGCGCGCAAAAACGGGACTCTTTGCTTTGAGCTTCTGCCGTTTCAAATCAATTGTTGATCTTTGATCGCGCATTTTTATTTAAATTCATTTATCGCCTTTAAGCTGCGAAATGAATCCCAGGTAAGGGATCCTGATCGGGTTGCCGCCGGAATAGATGACTTTGCCGACGATCTGGCCGTATTCTATCGGGGTGTCATCGACATTGTTGGCATCGCCCCTGGTTACCAGCCGGTCTTCTTCCAATTTTACGATGCGGTGGATGGTGAATCCTCTTTCGTTCCTGTAAACGATTATATCGCCGAGCTGGAGGTCCGTTTTATCTGCGCTAAGGCCCCTGATAAAGACTATGTCGCCCCTTTTGAGCTTCGGCCACATCGAACCGGAAGTGATCGACGCGATCGGATACTGCGTGCCGAGCGCCTGCGACAGGACGAACGGCGTACCCCAGACGATCAGCAGGAATACCGCGAGGTAGGCCAGCCATTCCGCAATGATTTTAATTGCTTTTTTCATGTGCTTAAGATCATCGAGTTCGGTTAATTGCTGCTTACCAAAACTTGGGCAGCTTAAACACCCAGACCTGGCCGGCATACTTTTTATTGGCCGGCGCCGAAGGGGGCATATACATAGTCAACTCGATCTTTTTTTCATCGCCTTTTTCCAATATGAAATTATTCTCACTAACCTTGATCAATTCGCCGATTTCGCCGAATTTTGAGATATGCACGAACGTATCCATGCCGGCGGCTTTCAAATTTATCCTCCTGACTGCCGAAGTGTCGCCGGAAAGATCGCCGAAATCAAGCGACTCGGTTGTCGGATTGACCCCGACTTTCTGCTCGCCTTCAATGACAATTACCTGCGCTTGGTATTTGTCCGCTACGACGATTTGCGCCCCAACGGCGATGATGGCAATGGCGATCAGGACGTATACGGTTATTTTAATAATTCCGATCGGCTTCTTGTCCGCATAAGCCGGTTCGCTCGCCGGTTCCGGCCCCTGGCTGTTTGCGCTTGATTGTTCTTCCATAGAATTTTGCTGTTATTTTCAATCGCTCATCTCTCCCCCGCAGAAATCTGCGGGGGAATGCAAGAGCAATCAAATTTTACGGACTGAAAGTATTGGTAATCGTGCAGGTTACTACATCGCCGGGCTCAAGGGTAATAGTACCGCCCAATACAGCCGGACACGGGACTCCGAGATATGATTCGCCTTCCATCGAAGTAAAGGAATACCCGCTCACCATTACTTCTTCGTCAAGTACGTGGGGCGTATTAGCCA
>CAZAFZ010000002.1:0-21307 GCA_964484745.1 uncultured Gammaproteobacteria bacterium
CTGATAGCATGGGGTTCAAACAGTTCAAGTATTGACGGACCGGAGGAAGAAAAAGATGATGAGCACGAGTAATAAGAAATTGATGATGGCGAAGAAGAGGAAGACGAAGAAGATGAGAAGAAGCGCGAACGGGCGAGGGATCTGAAAAAAGATAAGAATAAAAAGGATAAAAACAGCTATGACAATGACCATGATTTCAGATTGTTTTCAAAATAAGCATTATGGACCAAGACGTAAAAAAATCCAACCGCGAGATGAATGGAGAAGTACTGAAAATATATAAGGAATTTTTATCTAAAATCCGCAATATTGAAGCCGAAAGGGACAGGCAGATAGCGGAAATCTATCGGCAAGCTGACAGTAAAGAAGCCGATAAAATTTTAAGAAGCATCAAAAAAGAATAATGTTATGCTTGAAAGCAAAATTTTTGAATTTAAAATCGGGGTGAATTCCCGTGAAGTTGACCTTGAGCAGGAGCCGGGGGTTTTTATAGACCAGGTATTGTCGTTTGCCGGGGAAGAAGTCGCCAGAATTAATGCGGAAGCGAAAAACCTGCTGGAAGAACTCCCGCAGGGTTCGGGAATGCTGCAGGAAATAAAGAAGAAAATCGAGATAAGCACAGCGGAGATTGAAAAAGCGTTTTTAAAGATGAAAATGGATTTAAACGAATTTCGTACGGCAAAAGAATCAGGCCGGATAGCCGATAGATTGAATAAAGAATTGAAAAAATTTGATAATAGAATAAGAAGTATTGCGGGGACTATCGAAAAAAATATTACAGCAGCAGAATTATTAGCTACCTCTTCCGCGGAAGCGAAAGCTCCGGTTGCCGGAAAAGATAAAGCACGGGAAGAAAAATCACATCTGGGCGCTGAGAGAGAAGCATTTTTTTATCAGGAGGTTACGGAAGAACTGGAAAGGACCAATTGGGCAGATTATCATTTTACCGTTCCCCTTCATCATGAAGATAAAAACGAAAAGTACACTTCTTTTGATGCAATAGTTGCTCTGGGTTTGTTGCATGAAGCAGGCGTAGCCAGGATCAAGGCGGTAGAGAAAGGCAAAAAGAAGCTGCCGAAAAATGCCGATATAGAATATGCCACCCCCGGAGAAGCGTCTTTGGGAAAGGTCAATATTGCGACCGGCAAGAGGGGAGGAGTTAAAATGGATGCCGATGGCGGCCAAGCTACATTTTTTTTCAATCCGGACCAAAAAAACCATTCGGCATCCAGGCAAGTTTATCGGCTGTTGGTCGAATCAGGAAAAATAGATCCGGAAAAATTAGAAAAAGACCAGTCCGGAAAGGATTATTATGAAAGGATGATCGATTTTCTGGAAAGCGCGAACCGCTACGAGCTGCCTAAGGAAGTCGAAAATATGGACGTTCCGGCCAGGCGGGAATGGTATAAGAGAAACTATGCCCGCACTTTGCGCGGTTTGTATCGCTATCATACCGACACGAGGAAGATCGGAGAGCTATTGCGTTTTTTTAAGGATGGGCGCGATCCCGATGAACCATTAAGCGATGATTTGCTGAAAGACTATAAATTTATCGAGAAAAGGACCGATGAATTCACGGAAGACTATTCCAGAAAACAGCAGGAAATGGTAGTTGATAAGTCGCTTATTAAGCTTAAAGAATTGGAAGACAATGGTTTAATAATTGAATCCGGCCGCTATGGCAAGATCGCGGTGGATATCGGCAATTCGATCAAAGGAGGATTCGAAGCCGTACGTTATTATGGCTGCGGCGCTTATGTAATTTGGGACAACAAAAAGCAGGGTTTTGCCGTCAAAACTTTAAGCCCGATAACAGATGAATTCATCCAAGGCAGAAGATATGGCGACAAAACATTGGCTAAACACCCGAAGAACAAAGCCCGCACTCCCGAGGATAAGCAAGATCTGTTCATAACGCTGGAAGAAGTACTGGGAAAAATGACGGATGGGCAATTCCACCTATCGGACGAGCTTAAATATACCATTCTGGCGGAAAGAGCAAAATTTTTTGCTGAGGAATATAAGGAAATCATGGAAAATTACGGTAAGGGAACGGAAGGTTTGCGGATAATGCTGGAAAATTTGCTGCAAAGACATGAAACAGCAGAATTTTCTGAGCCTGCCCGGCCTGACATGAAAGCCAAAGCCGGACAGCTGGCAAGCAGTTTAAGCAAATATAACGCTATAAAAGAAGAGATTATGCGCGAACTGGATAAGTTGGAGGACAAATCGATTAAGAATGATTTGCCGGAAGTGAAAAAAGGGCCGCCAGCCAAGCAGGAAGAAATTTTACCTGAACCGGATAAGCAAGCCGAACAGCCGTTAAAAATTGAAAACTGGTATACCGTGGTCAAACCGGACGGCAGCTACGATTTTGCCGATATTGCCGGCAAAGGAATAACCCTGCGCCTGATCGACCGCTCCGGGGACCGGAGCCCCAGCGAGATTAAAGCCATCAGTCCCAAAAATGAAATCGTCTTGATTATTACGAATGGCAGGTCTGGTTTTGATTTGAAAAACCTAACGGAAACGGATATTGAAAAGATCGCTTTTTGGGCCGGCAATCCCGAACTGCTGCCGCCCGGCAATCCCGAATTGGCGCGCCGCTACTTTGAAATGGCGGATGGAAGCGGAGAGGATTACGGTTCTTCGGGGTTCATGGATAAATTCAAAAAACAGAAAGAAGCTCTACTGGCTGGAATCGAGGCGGAAAAAGCAGCCAAATCCGAACCGGAAAAAGATGAGAAGTATTTCCGCTCCAAATACGAACATATCATGTCATCAGACATGCCCGAAGCGGAAAAAGACGCTGAATTGAAGCATTTTTATCGGGAAATCGACAAGTCCGATATCGATAAAAGCCTGTTTTTCAGGGAGCTGGAAGCCGAGAAAAACCAGAGCGGATCTTTTGAGCAGCTCCAGCGGATAATCAGGGGCCTTGAGCAGAACAACAAAGCGCTGGCCAAGGAAATGACGGCCGAAGACCTGGTGGAAGAAATCGAACACTTGAGAGCGGAAGCCAGAACGCGCGAGATCTATGATGTCGACCTGGTCCTGATACCGGAAGAATACGGGATCAGGGATGCTTTGAAAGGTCTTTTGAAAAAAGAACATGATGAATTCAATAAGGATTATCCGGTGATGGTTCTGCCCGATGATGACGCGCCGATAACGGCGAAAGCCCAGGTAATCGACGTTAAGGGAATAATGGAGGACTATGCCCGGCGCATTGCTGACAGGAAAAAACAGGAGTTGCTGAATGCCACGGAAAGGGGCATGGCTTCGACCGGCGAAAGCCGCTTTTGGTCCGTGCTGGAGAATGCTTGGGGCGGCTTCAGCCGGATCCGTAAATGGGGAAAAAAATCGATCGTCGTGCAGACCGAAGACGCGTATTATAAAAAATTCTATAAAGAAGCCTACGAGGCCATCGCCAAGCACCAGAATTTGCTGGTCGACCTGAAGGAAAATTATCGCTTGGGCAAGAAATCGGAGGTTAAGGATCCTGATTTCAAGCGCGATATCCATTTTGAAGAATTGGACAAGATAATCCAGGGCTATCAGCGCAGCGCGATAGAGCTGGAAGAACGCGGCAACCAGATCGATAACGCCGAGGTACATTTTATGTTCAAAAAAATGATCAGCCATGCAGTCCGGTTCAACTGGGACCGTCAGAAGTTCGAGCGGGTGCAGAAAGAGTATATTAATTACATGAAAAAGAAAGGCTACCTGAAAGATTCGGACTTTTTCGGCGCAAGCCGCAAGCATGAAGGCGAGGACGCGGGCAAAATGTTCGCCACAAATTTTTATGAATTGACCCGCAGCTACAAACTGCACAGGATCCAGAAAGTAAACGGAATCATCAAGGACCATAATCTCAAAAAATCAGAACAGGTTAAGGCCCTAAATGAACATATCGACAGGGTAATGCAGCTCGAAATTCTTGCCGGAGCAAAACTGGCCGAGATCAAAAACAAGCGCGCGGACCATCTTGAATCTCGGATGGAAAAAGCTCTCATCAAACTGCAAAATATCCCGATAATCGGAAGGATAGCATCAAATCCGGGGGTAGCCGCGGCATTGTTTTCTGTCGGCTCTGCCGCTGGTTCCAGGTGGGCGTTAAGAGCTGCTGCCGGCGGAGCTTTAGCCGGGGCAGGAGCGGCAACCGTATTGGGCGGCTGGGCGCCGATTTTAGCCGCGATGGCTGCCGGCGGAATAGTCGGCGGGATCCGCCGCAGCAAACAAGTCAAGGATGATCTGGCTATGCATAAAAGGGACAAGACTCTGGGCCAGAAATTTTATGATTTCAGGCGGATCAAGGCCGAAAGGTTCGATTATGATACGAAAACAGCGAAAGAGCTGCATGAAGAATTGGCCAAAATCATCGGAGATCCCAAGAGCCCAAGAAAGTTCGCCGAACTGGGAGAAGAAGAGCAGAAAGCGCTGGCTTCAATATATGCGCGCTTTAGAGTGGAAAATGACCGCTACCGGGAATATATGGAGAGCTTGGCTGACAAGAAAAAATTCAAAAAACCGTTTAACCGGACGGTTGACCTCATATCCGTCGAGGGCGAAGAAGGCGAAAAGTACGGTTCGGTGCTCATGTCCAAAACCGACCTTAAGATTGAGCTTTACGATTATCTGCGCACCAACGGCCTGATTAAAGATGAAGGCAGCGAGCTGTCAAAGAACAAGGATTTCTACTTGCTTGTTAAAGCGGAAAAAGAGGCAATAAACAGGAATATCGACGAGATGGATAAAAATGCCGACAGCTATCGCAAGAAAAGCGCATTGACCATGGGAGCTATTTACGGCTTGTCATCGGGCGCCGGAGCAATGGCCGGCCAGGAAATATTTTCCAAGTTTGCCGACTATAAGGGCTGGGCGCCGCGCTATACGGCCTGGGATTCTGTTATGGATTATTTCCGCCAGCCAGGGGGCAGAAGGATAGATTCAATGCTGGATAAAATCATGATGGGCAATAAGCCGGTGCGCGCAGGCATGAACAGATTCGGATCGATCGAGATATTCATTAACGACAATAAGACTATCGACTCTTCCCGCACCATATTGCCGGCAGGCTGGAAAGTCGCGCCGGACGGCAAGGGGATAATCAAAGAGCTATTCGGCGGCTTGGGCAGCCTGAAGCCCGGCCCGCAGGAGATAACGGTAAGCGGTCAGAAATTGGAGGTTTTGGTCAATCCGGACGGCAAGACTTTCGACATGTCCAAACAGCTGCCGCCAGGATGGAGATACGGCAATAACGGGGAATCTTTGATCAACGCGGTTGGGGGCGGAAAGGAAACGATCGACTCATCCAACTTCCAGAATTTTGCCAGGCAGATCATGGGCGATAAATATACCGGGCAAAGGGTTAGCTATTCCAAGTTCATGTATCAAGGCAGCGCGCCGGACAAAGGAATCAGGGGTTTGCCGGAAATCCTGGAAAACAGGGCGCATAACCGCCGCCTGCACGCCAATTTTACGGAACTGATGATGCAATACAAGCAGGCCGAAAACGGCGATGTAATCGTCGACGTCAGGCAGATGTTCGGCAAGCTGCTCAAGGCGGATCTGAAAGAAGCCGGCGTTGAGATGCAGAAGGCCATACAGAGCGGCAAGAAATTTTCCATGCTCCTGTCGCTGGATAATTCCAAGGGCGGCACCCAGCATGCGCCGATCGAATTTACAATGGAAAAGCCCGGCGAGATCAGGATACCCAAAGAAGCCGCCAAATACTTTTTCGCTTTTGACGAGAACGGCAAGCTGCTGCAGGGTTCGGGCAGGCACCCGGGCCTGCATAGTTTCGTGATGGATACGGGAGAGGTCAGGGAGAAAGACGGAGCGAGAAAGGTCATTCAGATATCATCAACATACGGAAAAAAGCCGAATTTTGAGTTTGAAATTCCGGGCCAGGAAATCGAGTATCCGCTGGGCGAAGGCAAGCGGGTGGATTTAACCGAAATACCCGGAAAAAAATTCGGATCGGCCTACGGTTTTGCTCCGATAGCCGGTTCAAGGTGGCAGCTGGAAGACCAGGATAAATCCGGTGATGCAGGGAAAACGAAGAAAAACGAAAGGCGCAGAGAGGCCGCTTATGCCGGCTTGCAGTCTTCGCTGCATGAGCTTGTTTCATCGGTCCAGCAACGGGAACAGACGAGAGAGGATCTAATACAGGCGATTGAAGCATCGCTTTCAGCCGAGGAAAGAGAATCGGCCAGCAGGATAAGCGGCATTAAGCTGATAGCCGAAGGAGGATTTGCGGATGCGTTTTGGGAAAGAAACAAGGCGATATTTACCGATAGGATTAATCTGAAAAGGATTTTCGGCAAGCGGCTGTCGGCCAAATCCGCAGGTGAAATTTACAACAAGCTGATAAGGCTGGAAAAGGATTACCGGGAAAACGGCAAAATAGCGAACACCGAAGCGGAGGCGATAGAAATAGCCGTTTATTACAATAATTACGGCAAAAAAGTACACCTAAAGAACAGAATAACTTTTGGGGAATTCATGTTCTGCATTAAGCGGACGCTGGAAGAAAAGTTAAAGATCAGGAAAATTAAAGATCAGCTTGCCCACTCTGCGGCTGTTGCGGCACAATCTGCCGAACAGCCGCCAATAAAAAAAATGCGGCCGGCAAAAGCTAGAAAGCCGGCGGATAAAAAATAAGCCTATGAATGCGCAGGAATTTGAAAAACACGAAAAAGCGATTTTGACCTATCTGGAAATGCTTTTGGAAAAAAAAGGCATGCGGGACTTGCCGGATGAAATAATCGCCGACATGATCATCGAGCTGTATCTGCGTTTTGAGCAGTTGCTATTTTTATCCGTTTTACAGGAATTGGATGATGGTAAGTTCGATAAGTTCCAGAATTTTATACAAAGCACGCATGGCAGGGATGAGTCCCTGAAGTTTTTAACGGAAAACACCGATAATTTGGATGAAATAATCCGGAGGACAATGCATGAATTCGAGGCCATATACCTTTGCGAGGATGGGCTATAAGAGGGCAAAATCAAACATCCCGAAAAGTTGACTTTTAGCCTGTATTTGTTATATTAATAGTAGGTTTTAAGGCCTACTTTTTTAGTGTAATTAGCAAAATAAAAGAAAATTTATGCAAATTAACTGGTATGGACAAGCCGCATTCAGGATCCAGGATAAAATCGGCCCGGAAAACATAGTAATCGTAACCGACCCTTTTAATAAAGCGCTTGGCTTGAAGCCGCCGAAGTTGGACGCCGATATCATAACCATCAGCCAGGAGCATCCGGAGCATAGCGGCGCGGATGGAGCCAAAGACAGCCCATTCATCGTAAGGCATGCCGGTGAATACGACATCAAGGGCGCGCTGATCGAGGGGATAGATTCGTCCAACGGCAAGAACCAAAAAAGCGAGGCGGCTAATAATATAATCTACCGGATAGAATTGAATTCCGTTTCAATAGTCCACCTCGGCGGCTTAGGCCATGAACTTGACGAAAAACAGATGGAGAGGATTGCCTCGCCCGATATTCTTTTGATTCCGGTCGGCGGAGGGCGCATTATCGGATCAAAAACCGCCGTAGAGCTTGTCAGCAGAATTGAACCGAGGATAGTAATTCCGATGATGTATAAGCTGCCGGAGTTAAAAAGCGATATTCAAGCAGTCGATAGGTTTATCAAGGAGATCGGCTTGAAGCCGCGCCATGAAGAAAGATTGAAAATTTCCAAGAAAGATTTGCCTCAGGAAGAGACCGAGCTGGTGATATTGCAAATATAAGATAATAATATACGAATGGATGCGAATATATTAAATTTTTGATGCAGCATTGGCACCATTATCATATTCGCATCCGCGTTGTAAGAACAATAATCAGCGTAAAACATTAATTATTATATGAAGGAGGCGCGCAGGAAAACAAAAAAACAAACGGGCGGAGAGAAAAAGTCCGGTGCTAAAAAGCATATATTGGAGGTTAAGATGCGTAAGCCGGCGGATCCCAGGCGCAGTCCCTCCCATCATGAATCATCCGGAAAGGTACAGGATCCCGCCCGCTCCGGACATAAAGCGCAGGCTGTAAAAATCGTTTTTTCTGCGCCGCGCCAAACCCGCTGGAGCGGTGTTGACGATAGCCGCAAGAGTTTGATCATGTGGAGCGGAATAGGTTTTTTGATGATAGTGATAATTTTTGTCTGGATTGCCAACATGAAGCGGATCATCAATGCCGGAATCCAGGAAAGCCAGTCGGATAATCAGGGACAATTTTCGGAGCTTGGCAGCGCGCTGGACCAGATTAAGCAAAATTTGTCGGAATTCGATGAATTTAAGGACAAGCTGGGGCAGCTCAAAGATTATACGCAAACCGTGACCACAACGCTTCCGCAGCCCACCGGAGGGGAGGCAAGCACAACATTGCAGGATGAGCCCATTCCTGCGCCGCAGGAGAGCTATGCGCCGCCCCAAGGCCAGAACCCAGCCGAGGATATCCAGGCTGCCAAAAGAAAGCTGGAACAGCTTGAAGACAGGCTGGAAAATATAAGCCAAACAAGCACCAGCACCGGCCAATAAAAATTCCTAATAATTAATTTGAGGCTTGAGAAAAATCATTTTAAGAATTTTCATCACGAATTTGAAATTGTCATATCGACCGGAGGGAGAGATTCCTTTAATGCCAGCACAGCGATTTCTCATCCCGATTGCCCGGGCTTCGAAATGACAAGGAAATAGTTTTTTTCAAGTCTTAATTTCCGAAATAATTATGCCGAAGAAACCAGCTAAAAAAATAAAAGCGCAAAAGAAGCCGGCCGCCCAACACGGGAAAAAAAGCGCAAAACGGGCCGCTAAACCGCCTATCAGCAGGAAAGGCGGCGCTAAAGACGATGCTGCCGATAAAAAAGCAGCTCCTAAAGAAGAAATGAAGCCGGAAAAAGCGTTAGCGAAAGAAGAACTGCAGCCGGGCGCCGCAAACGGCAAAGCCGGCAAAAACGGAGAAGCGGCCGAAGATGCCGCGGGTTCGGCAAACCTGGTGGTCAATGAAAAAACCATGACGAGATTCGGCTTGGTTGAACCGCGGCAAATAGTCGACGAAATGCAGAAATCATACCTGGAATATGCCATGAGCGTAATCGTCAGCCGCGCGCTGCCTGACGTCCGCGATGGGTTCAAGCCCGTACACAGGAAGATCTTATATTCAATGTGGACGCTGGGCTTGCGGTCCAACGCCAAGTTCAGGAAATCAGCCACGGTCGTCGGAGAAGTGCTCGGCAAATACCATCCGCATGGCGACGTTGCCGTATACGATGCCATGGTCAGGATGGCCCAGGATTTTTCCATGCGCTATCCGATGGTCCGGGGCCAGGGCAATTTCGGTTCAATGGACGGAGACAACGCCGCAGCGATGAGGTATACGGAAGCCAAGCTTTCCGCCTTGGCCGAAGAGATGATTTTCGATATTGACAAGGATACGGTTGATTTTATTCCGAACTTCGACGGTTCGCAGAAAGAGCCGAGCGTACTGCCGGCCAAACTGCCTCAACTCTTGATGAACGGAGTAAAAGGCATCGCCGTCGGCATGGCAACCAATATTCCTCCCCATAATTTGGGAGAGCTGGCACAGGGCATTTACCACCTGATCGAGAATCCCGATGCCGGCATCGAGGATTTGATGCAGTTTATCAAGGGTCCGGACCTCCCTACCGGCGGGCTGATCTACAATACCGAGGATATTCTCCAGGCTTATGCCACCGGACGGGGGAGCATTATTATGAGGGGCGTGGCCGATATTCAGGAAACCAAAGGGGGGAACTTCCAGATCGTTGTTACCGAAATTCCCTATCAGGTCAATAAAGCCAATCTGGTTGAAAAGATCGCTGACCTGGTCAGGAACAAGAAAATCGAAGGCATCAGGGACCTGCGCGATGAATCCGATAAAGACGGGGTCAGGATCGTGATCGATCTGAAAAGGGATGCCTACCCCAAAAAAATCTTGAATGCCCTATATAAAATGACCCAGCTGCAGGAATCTTTTCCGGTTAACATGCTGGCGCTGGTCGAAGGAATCCAGCCGAGGGTAATGAACCTGAAGATGATCCTGGAAGAATATATCAAGCACCGGGAAACGGTCGTGAAAAGAAGGACGAATTACGAGCTGGAAAAGGCCAAGGAAAGGGCGCATATTTTGGAGGGTTTGTCCATCGCCCTGGCAAAGATCGACGAGGTTATCAAGACCATCAAGGCGTCCCGCGACCGCGAAGCGGCAAAAATCAACCTGATCAAGAAATTCAAGCTGACCGAACGCCAAGCCATCGCCATTCTGGATATGCGGCTTGCTACGCTCGCCAATCTGGAAAGGATCAGGATTGAAACCGAACTTAAGGAAAAGAAACAGCTGATCAAAGATTTGGAGGCGCTGCTTAAATCCAAGACCAAAATTCTCAGCGTCGTAAAGCAGGAGCTCCAGGAAGCCGTTGAAAAATATTCCGATACCAGGCGGACCAGGATCGTCGACCACGGAGTCAAGGAATTCCGGATGGAAGACCTGGTGCCGAACGAAGAAAATGTCGTTATGATGACGAGAGACGGCTACATCAAGCGCCTGCCGCCCGAAACTTTCAAGGTCCAGGCCCGCGGAGGCAAGGGCGTCATCGGCCTGACGACCAAGGAAGAAGACATGGTTGAGTTCATTTTCACCAGCTTGACCCATAATGATGTCTTATTTTTTACGACCAAAGGCAGGGTCTTCCAGCTGAAAGTTTACGAGATCCCGCAGTCAGCCCGTACGGCTAAGGGCCAGGCTATCGTCAATTTTCTCCAACTGGCCGGGGAAGAAAAAATCACTTCCATTTTGCCGCTGGACAAGGTTGGCAAGAGCAAATACCTTTTTTTCGCCACCGAACGCGGGCTGGTCAAGAAAGTGGAACTTAACGCATTTTCCAATGTGCGCAGGTCCGGACTGATCGCTATCAAGATAAAAGACAACGACAGCCTGATCTGGGCCAAGCCGACATCCGGTTCTGACCAAATCCAGCTGGTAACCTCCCACGGCCAGGCGATCAGGTTCAAGGAAAGCGACGTGCGCGACATGGGGCGGGGAGCTGCGGGAGTTTATGGGATCAGGCTGAAAAAGGATGATATCGTCGTCGGCATGGGCGTAATTTCGATTGATAAAGAGCTAATGAAAAAATACCAGGTGTTGACCATAATGGAAAAGGGTTTTGGCAAGCGAACATCCTTGGCCAATTATAAAGTCCAGGGCAGGGGCGGCTCCGGAATTAAAACAGCGAAAATAAACGCCAAAACAGGCAAAACAGTCAATGCCTTCCTGGTCAGCAAAGAACTGATGGCTGACCGCGATTTGATCATCATTTCCCTGAATGGCCAGGTAATCCGCCTTCCCTTCAAATCCGTGCCCGAATTGGGCCGCGACACGCAGGGCGTCCGGCTGATGCGCTTTAAGGAGCCCAACGACTTGATCGCCTGCGTAACCTGGGTATAAAACAGTCAATTAGTCCCAAGTCGAAAGTTAAAAGTCAGATAGGTTTTAGATTATTATTTTCATACTGACTTACTGACTTACAGACTTATAGACTTAAAGACTTATAGACTTTAGACTAAGGAATATGCTTATCGATCTCGATAAAATGGGAGTGAGCTTTGCCAAGATAATAGCCCTGGAATTATTGGCGATTATCGTTACGATATTGCTTTTAAATTATATCCAACTCAAATGATCCGAAGAATCGCGTATCCCCTGATTTGGTTTTCGGCCGTGGCCGCTGTCTTGGCCCCTCAGGCGGCCTTCGGCCTCGAGTCGCGGGCCTTTTTTATGTCAGGCGCCGGAGTATACCAAAACGGCAAGACCTTCAAAACCCAGCTGGCAGTAAACAGCGGCGGCGGCAAGGGCGTTAATGCCGCGGAGAGCATCTTGAAATATGATCCCAATTTTTTTACGCTTAAAACCATCGCCACCTCCTCAACCATTTTTGAACTATGGATCAAAAAGCCCCAAGCCGACAAGGACGGGAGGATCAAGTTCAGCGGGGGGATGCCCAGGCCTTTTACCGGATCTGCCGGCAATATCCTGACTCTTGAATTGACCCCGAAAAGGTACGGCAAGACGTATATTACCATGTCTTCCAGCTCCATATTGAGCGCAGACGGAACGGGCAAAGACGTGCTGACCGAAGCCTGGAACGGAGTGTTCACCATCGGAACATCCAGGGACGTAGCGAACGCCAACAAATTCATCAACGGCCTGAGCGGAAGAATACTTCTGCAGGTAGAACGGAACGGCGAAGCCTGGTATGTTTATCCGAGCGATAAAAAGAGATATTTTCTCGGCCGCCCCCAAGATGCGTTCGATATTATGAGGAAGCTCGGTTTGGGAGCGGCCCATAAATATATTGCGGCTTACCAAGGGCGGACCTATCCATCTGCAGTCTGGGGCAAAATTCTTCTGGATGTTGAATTGAACGGCGAAGCTTATTATGTCAGCCCGGTCGATAAAAAGGGCTATTACCTTGGAAGGCCTGCCGACGCTTTCAGGATCATGCGGGAAAAAGGCCTGGGAATTACCAACAATGATTTGGATAAAATACCGAATTGGGCCGTAAACATTATTTATTGACTTCCGGTACAATAATAAATATAATTAATTTATTGTTCGGCGTTTAATTATTAAAGCTCCTTTTCGGAGAAAATTTTATGAAAGATGTTTTGAAAAAATTGCAGGATAAGATGGTTTTGATAATTGTCGTAATCCTGGTTTTAGTGGGCCTGATCGCGGTCTTGGTTACCAGAATCGATAAAACCAAAACTCCCCAGGAAATAAAGGCTATTACCGAAGAGTTTATCAATGCCAACCTTTTACAGGGGGAAAATAAGGCCGAGGTAAAAGATATCGTTTTGGAAAACGGCTTGTATAAAATGAAGGTCTCGATCAATAGCGGGGAGCAGGAGATCGATTCCTATATTACCAAAGACGGCAAGACATTTTTCCCCCAAGCATTAGAGATACAAAAAGTGGAAAGTGATAATCAAAACGCTGAAGCCCAGGCCGATTCCGCCAGCCAGCAGCAGGCTCAAGATGTCGCGAAATCGGATAAACCGTCAGTCGAATTGTTCGTGATGAGCCATTGCCCTTACGGCACCCAGATTGAAAAAGGCATCATTCCGGCCATCCAAACCCTAGGCGACAAAATCGATTTCAGCCTGAAATTCTGCGATTATGCCATGCATGGAGAAAAAGAGGTTAACGAGCAAATGAATCAATCTTGCATTGCTCAAGAGCAAAACGACAAGCTAATAGCCTATTTGAACTGCTTTTTAAAGGCAGGCGATTCGGAAGAATGCCTGAAGGAAGCCAAGATCGATACGGCTAAGCTGAAATCCTGTACCGGTAAGCTTGATAAGCAGTATGAAATTACCAAAAAATTAAACGATAAGACTTCTTGGATCAGCGGACAATTTCCTCCTTTTGACGTTTTCGCTGCTGATAATGAGAAATACGGGGTCAAGGGTTCTCCGGCCCTGGTTATCAACGGTACGACAGTCAGTTCTTCCAGGGATTCAAAGAGCCTGCTCAGCTCGATTTGCAACGGATTCAACAACCCTCCTTCCGAATGCCAGAAAGAATTATCTTCAGCCCCGCCTTCTCCGGGATTCGGCGAGGGAACAGGCTCTGATACATCGGCAGGCTGCGGAAGCTAAAGTTTAATTATTTCGCAATGTCATTGATAAAGACAGGCTTTTGCCTGTCTTTTCCTTTCCGGCAAATCCGGCAATTATTATTTCGCATTGAATGGCTCACCGCGACAATATATGTTGCCGAAAAATATTCCATTATTTAAAATTTTTTGCTATAATTTTTACAGGTCATCTTTTATAATTAAAATCAAAACTATGGCCGCTAAAAAGAAAGCCAAGAAGAAAGCAACCAAGAAGAAAAAATAATCCCTTTCGATTATTTTTTACTTTTTTTCATCAAATGAGAGCGTACAGTTGTGCGCTCTCAGCCATTTTTTTCTGAACCTTGACAAAATGCCAAAATTCATATAAGGCTTTAGGTCTTTATTTTTTCAAAGAATAAAACCTATGAGCAATATTATTATGCTTTTGTTAGGTGTCCAACTAATTTTTTTACCGAATATAAGCGATAAATGTGGAAATTTCAGCAATATCCAGGGTTGTTATGATATTTCGGGAAATATAATCTATATAGCTGAAGACGCAGCCCAGGATGAATCAGTATTATATCATGAATTGGGGCACGCTTTGTTTTATGGCAATGCAGAAGCAAGAAGGCTGGTTAGCCTTTCCTCTACGGCACAGTCAAGCGAAGAAAAAATTGAAGAGGAGGTGGCGGATAGTTTTGCCGAATTTTTTACCCGCCCGGAGGAGCTGGAGAAAGAAAATCCGCAGTTATATGAATATTTCCGGGACTGTGTGGGAGTTTTAAATTATTTTTACGAAAACCTATAAATTTTGAATTGGCAAATGCGGCCTGGCATGCTATGCTGATATGGAAGCCAGATATATGCAAACAATTATAAATTTATTGATCAATGCAATCGCGGTGTTCACCGCCGCTTATTTGCTTCCCGGCATAACAGTCGATAGTTTTTTATCTGCAATTGTTGTTGCCATCGTCCTCGCCGGACTTAATTATTTGGTGAAGCCGGTTTTGATATTGCTTACCCTTCCGGTAACTTTAATTACTTTCGGGCTTTTCATTTTCGTAATCAACGCCCTGATAGTTGCGCTGGCCGGCTATTTTGTTCCGGGCTTTATCGTCGGCGGGTTCGTCTGGGCTTTGCTGTTCAGCCTGCTGATGTCTGTCATCAACGCCATTTTGCTGAAATTGTTCAAATAACGGTTTTGGCTTGCAATTTTGAATAATTGTATTATAATGTAAAAAATTGAATAGCGCCTTTAATTAATTCTTTCGGTATTAAGGCGGCCGAGAGAGCTTTCAGTAAAACATGGAGGCTAAAGGCGTCTTTTTTATTTGATAATAAAGACAAATTTTCACCAATATGCAGAACGAAGACGACAAAAAGGATATAATATCAGAGGAAGATGCTTCCGGATTTATAGCGTTAGTGGATAATTACATGTATAAGATGCCCAACGTCGGAGATGTCATCCGGGGCAAGGTAATGAGCGCATCCAAATCGGAAGTGCGTCTGGACATAGACGGCATCATGACCGGCTTGATCAGAGGTAATGAATTATACAGTGAAGCGTCGGAATACGCCGACCTGAAGCCGGGCGATGAAATCGAAGCTACGGTCATCGAGACGGAAAACGAATTCGGCGAATTGGAGCTCTCTTTTCGGCACGTCGGCCAGGAAAAAGCCTGGGAACAGATGACGGAAGCCTACGAGAATAAGAAGAATATTCCGGTTAAAGTTTTGAATGCCAATAAGGGCGGCCTCCTGGTCAGCTTTAAGCAGATCAGCGGTTTTTTGCCGGTTTCCCAATTGTCTCCGGAAAATTATCCAAGGGTTGAAGGCGGAGATAAAGGGAAAATCCTGGAAAAATTAAAAAGTTTTATCGGCAAGGAGATCGAGGTTAGGCCGATCACCATTGAAACCAAGGACGATAAAATCATTTTCAGCGAAAAGGAAGCTTGGGTTGAAAAAAGGCATGATATAATCTCCAAGTATAAAGTCGGGACGGTTGTAGAGGGCGAGATAACCGCCGTAACAGATTTCGGCGTATTCATAAAATTCGGCGAAAATCTCGAAGGACTGATCCATATCTCCGAATTGGCCTGGCAGCGGATCGAAAATCCGGCTAATCTTTATAAGGTAGGCGAAAAGATCAAGGCGGAAATAATCGACATGGAAGGTTCGAAGGTATTTTTAAGCGCCAAGAAGCTCATAAAAGATCCTTGGGAAAATGCCGAAAAGAAATACAAGGTTGGCCAGACGGTTAAGGGCAGGATATTGAAAGTAAATCCTTTCGGCTTATTCGTAGGTTTGGATGACGATATCCATGGCTTGGCCCATATCAACGCGCTTGAGCTGGCTCCGGGGCAGAAGATCCAGGAAAATTATAAGAGCGGAGAGGAGAAAAATTTTACAATTATTTCGATTGAGCCCAAAGAGCATCGTCTGGGCCTTGAAATTACGAAAGAAGGCGAAAGGCCTGAGGCGAAAAAGAAGCGCATCGGGAAAACGGACGAAGCCGAAGAATATGCAAAAATCGGGGCATCGCAGGAAAAAAAAGCCGAAAAATCCAGCCCTGAACCGAAAGAGAAGGCCAAGAAAAAAACAGCAAAGCCGAAAGCCAAGAAAGGAAAAGAATAATTATTTTTTTGAGCCGCCTGCCTGGCGGCTCTTTTTGAAACCATTTCTAGTTTACAAAAAAAAAGTCTTGTTATATAATTTTAAAGATATATTGCCAGAGCTTTTTTCGGAAATAGCTTGAGGCCATTTCCAAGAATTTTTTCGAGAAAAAATCAGCTATTCCTTCGAGAGCCCCGCTGCGAAAGGGGAGCATACGGATAATTGATTAAAATTGAGCAAGAGCTGCGGCGCTATTTTGGCCGATTTTTCGAATTTTATCCGCTTCCCCGCTTCGATCCGCGAAGCGGGGCGAAGGCTCGCGCGGGCGGGACAGGCAGCAGGAAAAGAACAAACCGATCCGATGATAATTTTCTCGATTAGCCCTGGGCATTATTGAAAAGCCGGCGGTTCCGCCAGTTTTTCAAATTATCCAATACATATGAAAGATCTTATTAAGAAATTTTTGATTTTTTTCGCCCTATTCATAGCAATAGTGGTCATTTTCAATCTGATCGATCAATCGGGCCAGGCCAATGAAAAGGTCGGAATTGAAAAAATGATTTCCCAGATCAATAATGAGGAGATTTCTTCGATTGAAGTGAGCGGCAGCGAAATAATGATTACCCTAAAAGACGGAACCAAGGAAGTTGTCCTCAAGGAAGCCGGCGAATCATTTTCATCGATCGTAAATAACTACAGCATTGATCCGGAAAAAATCAAAAATATCAATATCCAAATCAAGGGCGAGTCAAGCATGTCATTTTGGCTGACTACGATTTTGCCCTTTTTGCTGCCGGTGCTCCTGATTGGGACATTCATCTATTTTATGATGCGTTCGGTGACAGGGGCGAATAACCGGGCAATGATGTTCGGCCAATCCCAGGCCCGCGAGTTTAATAAAGACAAGAAAGTCAAAGTAACATTCAAGGATGTGGCAGGAGTCAAGGAGGCGAAAGAAGAGCTGCTGGAAGTGGTTGAATTCCTGAAGCATCCGCAGAAATTTTTCGAACTGGGAGCCCGGATTCCGCGGGGCGTATTGCTTTTGGGAGCCCCGGGGGTCGGCAAGACCCTGCTGGCCAGGGCGGTTGCCGGCGAAGCGAGCGTACCGTTTTTCAGCATCTCCGGTTCGGAGTTCGTTGAAATGTTTGTCGGGGTCGGAGCATCAAGAGTCAGGGATTTGTTTTCCAGGGCCAAGAAAAATTCTCCCTGCATAATTTTTGTCGATGAAATCGACGCGGTCGGGCGCAGAAGAGGGGCAGGCCTTGGAGGTTCGCATGACGAGCGCGAGCAGACCCTGAATCAGATTCTGGTTGAGATGGACGGTTTTGACCCCCACGAAAACGTGATTGTCGTCGCCGCCACAAACCGTCCGGACGTATTGGACCCGGCGCTTTTACGGCCGGGCAGATTCGATCGCAGGATTGTGCTGGACGAACCTGACATTGCCGACCGCGACGCAATTTTAAAAATCCACGCGCGCAAAAAACCGCTGTCCAAAGACGTGAGCCTTCGCAGGATCGCCGAAAGGACGCCCGGATTTTCGGGAGCCGACCTCGCTAACCTGATGAATGAGGCCGCAATTCTGGCGGCCAGACGGAATAAAAAAATCATTGAAATGAGCGAACTGCTGGAAGCCATCGAAAAAGTAATGCTGGGGCCGGAAAGAAGATCGAGGATACTTTCGGATAAGGAAAAAAAGATTACCGCTTTTCATGAAGCAGGACATGCCTTGGTCGCGCACCAGCTCACGCATACCGATCCGGTGCAGAAGGTTTCGATTATCGCACGCGGGCAAGCCGGCGGATATACCATTAAGCTCCCCACGGAAGACAAGTATTATCATACCAAAATGGAATTTATGGAGGAAATTGCGGTTCTCTTGGGGGGCTATATAGCGGAAAAGGAAGTTTTCGGCCAGGTCACTACCGGCGCTACCTCGGACCTGAGAAGGGCTACCCAATTGGCCCGCAAGCTGATTACTGATTATGGGATGTCGGACAAGCTGGGGCCCAGAACGTTCGGCCAAAAGGAAGAGTTGATATTTTTAGGCCGGGAAATCCACGAGCAAAGGGATTATAGCGAGCAGATTGCCGAAATGATCGATAAGGAAATCGGCGATTTCATTGAAACGGGCGTAAAAACCGCCCGCCAAATAATAAAAGAAAACCGCGGCCTCTTGGATAAGATCGTCGAACAGCTTGAGAAAAAAGAAACGCTGGAAAGGGAAGAATTCGAAGAAATTGTGGGCGAAAAAAAGAAGGCAGAATAATATTGAGATAGCCGGTATTCTTGCCTTTCATGCAACGCATGGCGCATAGCGCATAGCATGTAACGAAATCATTTCTTATATTTTCGTTACGCGCTACGCGTTATGCGTATTTTTATTTTGTCGATATTCTTTAATTATGGTATAATATCGTAAGATGTGCATAAAAAAATTCATAATTTAAATTAACAATATGAGCTTATATCGTAATGTCCTGAAAAAGGCCTGGGAAATATCCTGGCACTATAAGTATCTTTGGTTTTTCGGCCTATTTGCCACTATTTTATGGAGCGGAGGAGAATATGATTTCATCATGTATATTATAAACAGCAGCGACGGCGGCTTTTTGCTCGGGCTGCAGCAATTATCGCAATCGGGAGTCCTTTCCCCCGCTATCTTCGCCAATGCCGCGCAGGCAATAGCCGGAGATCCCGTTTCTTTTATAATTATTATTGTCATCTTGATGATTATCTTGGCTTTGCTGGCATTTTTGGTTTGGCTGGTAATTATTTCCCAAATCGCAATTATCAGTTCATCAGCCAAAATATCAACAAGCGCGACGGTTAACTTCAAGGAAGCGATCGATTCGGGGCTGGAGCATTTCTGGAAGGTTTTCTCGCTTAATCTGCTGCAGAAAATCATTATCAGCGCGCTGGTTGCCATCACTCTTTGGCTAATGGCGGTCGGAGGAACAAAGGTTAATATTGCCGCCCAGGTGCTCGTGTTCGTCTTTATGCTGCTCCTCTCGGTTTTTATCGCTTTTATCACAAAATACGCGATCAATTATATCGTCGTTAAGAACAAGGGATTTAAAGAATCGATCGTCGATGCCTGGCAACTATTCAGGGAGAATTGGCTGGTTACGGTCGAGATGACATTGCTGGTGGCGTTTATCAGCGTCGGCGTAGCTCTGGCTACAATATTTTTCATGCTTACCGTATCGTCGCCGTTCGTTTTTATCGCCTTGCTTGCTTTGAAATACGGTTCTATGCTAAGCTTTTGGCTGACGGTGCTTACGGCAGCGATGGTTTTTCTAGTTTTGGCCTTTTTGATCGGTGCGATTTTTACCGTATTCCAAAATGCATCCTGGACCATCCTTTTTTTGGAGTTGGCGAGCGCCGGGGCCAAATCGAAAATTATGCGGCTTTTGGCCAAAAACGATTGATTTTGCAAGGGCTTAACCGCAGGATAATATTTTTATTCCTCAATTTTATCATATGCTGGATTTGATAAAAAAAATCGAGAAAAAAACCAACAATTTGATCTTTGTCTTGATCGGCAACGGTTTCATACTTTTAGTACTGGGGGTGCTTATCATCTGGACCGATTTCGTGTTGCGCCTGACCATCGGAATTTTCGTTTTGGTTATTGCTTATCTCTTCTTATATATGGCCTATAAGCTTTGGGCTATCAAGGCTGATATCAAAAAGCATCTTGAATTCTAACCATCAATATATGAACGATTCTCCGCATTTCATCACCGTGCTGAAAAAGCCTTATGTTTTCATTCCGATACTGCTGGTTCTGGTCGTTTTGACCGTTTTTATGGTAATCGCTTCACTGCGAAACCCGGCTAACGTCATGCAGAAGCCGGTTGGAATAAAATATTCCAATTCCGACCTCGGTTTTTCCATGCTGCTGCCGGAGAGTTTTGAATATTTCCAGACCCAAAGGATCAATGCGGACTATTATATAGATATAGAGATTTTTGTTCCGACCACGGACAGGATTTATGTCCAGGAAGTATCCGGCTACGGCAAAGCGATGGTTGTGCGGTCTTACGAGAGGTCTTTCTGGGACGGCTTAGATCAAAACAGCGAAGAAAGGGCGGGTTTTCTTTATCAAGGGCTTGTAAGCAACAGGGCTATTGCGGTGAAATTTTGGTCAAGCATTCCGGTAGACTGGGAAAACAAATGGAATACCGAAGCGCAAGATTTTATTCTTAAGAATTTCAAGTTGGATTAAAGCGAAAAATTATATTTGTAAAAAGCTCCGAGCGCGGAGTTTTTTTTGTTCGTCGTTCAATGAACTAAAGCGGATAAAACATTGAAAAACGCGTTTATAAGTGCTATGATGGAGACAGATAATTGCTAATTTTTAGTATTTATTCTCCAGTTTCGTATGGCTAACCCCACCCTAGCAAAAAAAACCACCGAAACATTGGCCAGTCTGGCCATTGATCCGCGGGCGCAGAAATTATTCCAGGTGATTTACAAGAATCAGAACATCCAGGAAACGGAAGATGAAATCCCCAAGATCAGGGTTTCTTCCCTGATTTCAAGGATGGCTTTCTATTACGAGAAATTGAGAAATACCGTGGAATACAAGGAAGAATATCTGTTGCGCAAAAACGCCATCCAGCGGATACTCAAAAGGGAGATTATACTGGGCGGTGCATTCCAGGAGGTTAGAAGCGAGGAAGTGGCCAAAAGGCTTTTGATCGAATTGATCAGGGCCGCCTACCTTCCGAACAATAAGCTGCCGGAAAGCAAGATAACCGAAGTATCGGCGGTAATTTTCAAGTTTTTGGAATTAAGAAGCTTGTCTTTGGCGCGGCTTCCCAAAAATGTTGAGGTGCGGGGTGATTTTTCGGACTGGTTTATTGCCATGGCGGCTTGCGAAATCGAAGAGCTTTTAGGCCGGGACGAGGTTAACCAGGCAGTGATGACGTACATGTCCGAAATCATGAATTCGAATATAGATTTTCCTTCGGGCTCGCCTTATCAGGACGATAAGGAAATACAGATTTACCTCAGAATCCACCGCAATTA
>CAZAFZ010000003.1:0-20069 GCA_964484745.1 uncultured Gammaproteobacteria bacterium
AAGAGCCCCAGCGGAAATATCGTGACAATCTTTCCGGACCGCGGTGAAAAATATCTGAGCACAAAATTGTTTGAATAACTTTATGCTTTACTTATACAACTCCCTTTCCAGGCAAAAAGAAGGGTTTGGGCCGATCAAAGACATGGAAGTCGGGCTATATACCTGCGGTCCGACGGTTTATGATTACGCCCATATCGGCAACTTAAGAACTTATATCTTTGAAGACGTGCTAAAGCGTACGCTTTTATACAACAACTATAAAGTCAGGCATGTTATGAACATTACCGATGTCGGCCATCTGACCGGCGACCGCGACATGGGTGAAGACAAGCTGGAAAAGGGTGCGAAGAGGGAAGGTAAATCAGCGTGGGAAATCGCCGATTTTTACACCGGGGCCTTTTTGGAAGATATTAAAAAGCTGAATATTCTAAGCCCTGACGAAATGCCCCGGGCAACCGATTATATCCAGGAACAAATCGATATCATTAAAGTGCTGGAAGAAAAAGGCTATACCTATCAGACTTCCGACGGAATCTACTTCGATACGTCAAAATTCAAAGAATACAATAAGCTCAGCCATAAAAATCTTAATGATCTAAAGGAAGGCGCGCGCATAGAGGCCAACCCCGAAAAGAAAAATCCGACCGATTTTGCGCTCTGGAAATTCTCTCCTAAAGATGCAAAAAGGCAGATGGAGTGGGAAAGCCCCTGGGGTATTGGTTTTCCCGGGTGGCACATCGAATGCTCGGCCATGAGCTCGGCCCTGCTTGGAAGCCAGCTGGACATCCATTGCGGAGGAATCGACCACGTTGATGTCCACCATACCAATGAAATCGCCCAGTCCGAAGCCGCGACGGGAAAAAATTTTTTCAACTACTGGATGCATGGCGCCTTTTTGAATATCAAGGGCGGAAAAAAAATGGCCAAAAGCGAGGAGAATTTCCTGACCCTGGAAAATGCTTTTATTAAAAGGGGCCTTAACCCGCTGGTCTATAGGTTTGCGGCATTGAGCGTCCACTACCGCAAACCGATGGAATACAGCGATGCGGCCGTAGAATCAGCCAGAAACGGTTATGAACATTTGTTCAATCAAATCAGGGAAGTTGCTGCGGGAACAGGGAACCGGGAACAGGAAACCGGGAAAATTAACGACAGCTATAAAAAAAAGTTTTTAGCGGCGGTTAATGACGATCTGAACATGCCACAAGCCCTTGCGGTTATGCAGGAACTGCTGAAATCGGGCTTGCCTGCGGATGAAAAACTGTCGACTGTCCTGGACTTTGATAAAGTGCTCGGCCTTGGCCTGGATAAAGCAGAAAAAAACGGAGAGTTACCGGAAAAAATAAAGCAATTGGCCGGCAAAAGAGAAGAGGCGAGAAAAAACGGTGATTATGCCGAATCGGATAAACTACGAGAGGCTCTGGAAAAAGCCGGCTATCTGATTGAAGACGGCAAGGAAGGAACAAGGATATATAAAAGCGCCGGGGAGGCCGACGCCAATAAATAAAGCTGGTTTAAAAGCTCATCTCTTGAAATAAGTCGCCATAGCGCCTTTGCAGCTCTTCTCTTTCCTTTTCGTTCCTCCATTTAAGGAGGTTGGCATCAATCGCATAGTCGATGGTCGTGTTTCCGAGCTCGCTCTCTACGGTGGCGCTGGACATCGTTCCGCTAAGATGCCCCAATGTGACGTGCAGATATTTTGTGGTAATCTGAACCTGGAAGAGCCCACTTTTAAAGTTCCTTTTTTTGCCGCCAGCCCTAAAAAGCTGCAATGATTCCTCGATCAGAATTTTTTCCAAAATCGTAATTTGCGGTCCCACCGGGGCGCCCCTGACATTCAAAGCAAAGAACAAAAAACTCGGCGGCATGTCGCTACCTCCCATACAAAAGGTTTTTTTGCAAAGAATCTGAAATATTATCAGTATTTATCCATTTTGTCAAACCGCCGATAAAGCCCACGCTTAAAGGCCGAACCATGGTTGACAAAGCCCCAATTTTTTATTATTATAATTTTGATGTTATTTAATTTATTACCAATCAGCCCGATATAGCGGGTTTATTTTATTAAAACTATGAGTGCGCAAAAAACCAAAGTGGACGACAAGTCGATAGCCAGCCTGGCTGATACTATTGAAAAAATAAAACCGGGAGCAACTATCAGGGTTTACCAAAAAATAAAAGAACTGAATATAAAAGGGGAGGAGAAAGAAAGGATCCAATATTTCGAAGGGATGGTTGTTGCCAAAAAGCACGGCAAAGAAACCGGCGGAACCATGACTGTGCGGAAAATCTCCGACGGCATCAGTGTAGAAAAAATATTTCCTCTTAATCTTACTACCATCACAAAAATCGAAATAAAAAAACAGGCGAGGGTCAGGAGGGCAAAGCTTAACTTCTTGAAAGGAAAGTATAAAAAAAAGTTGAAAGAGAAAAAAGCTGTATAAACAATATTGCAATCCTGCGAAATAGCTATACTGCTGGCCGGCGGCCGCAGCTAAGCTTTTACTTTATTGCCGGATGCCATATCAATACAACCCTTGGTGCCTTAAACCGCCATGTTGGAGCTGGTAGTATTAACCGGTTCCGCACCATAATATTTTATTGCTTGCATGGCATGCGTGGGCAAGTGGTGGAACCGGTAGACACGCAAGCTTGAGGGGCTTGTGGGAATTTTCCCGTGGAGGTTCAAGTCCTCTCTTGCCCACAAAACACAGTGCGGAATGTTCATAAGAGAGTAAGGGTTCAAACCCCTTTGGGGCAATTTTGGGGAAAGGCGGAGGCTTCCCGCAGAATTTCGGGATGGGAATTTTACCATGGAGGATCAAATCCTCTTGTCCGCACCTAACAACCATTAAAAATTAACCAATAATAATCCGCCGCTGTTGATTGTTAAAAATTAATTGTTGTTGAGGACGCATGGCTCAGCTGGTTAGAGCGTCTGGTTTACACCCAGAAGGTCCTAGGTTCGAATCCTAGTGCGTCCACTAAACAAATAAACCCCGCTCGGGGTTTATTTGTTTAGTGGATTTTTTTAGCCCCCTCAATCCTAAAAACCGACCCTCTTAAGCAGGCGTAAATGGCGTAAATGCCGTTCAAAACGCTTAATATGCCGGCTTGCCGGACAGAATACTGCCGCTCTCTTAAAAGCTAATGTGTCCGATGCCGGCAAAATAACTACTCTTGGGATGAAAACGCGATACGGGTTTGATGCCTGTTTTATTAACTCTATATTGGCCAAATATCAGAAGCCTGATAAAATGATTGGTATGAAAATTATTACTACAAAATCCGCGCTTGAAACCCAGAGGCTGGCGGCCTCTATCGGTAAACTCCTTAGGGGCGGGGAAATTTTTGCCTTATTCGGAAATCTCGGATCCGGAAAAACCGTTTTTGCCAAAGGCTTGGCAAAGGGCCTCGGAATTAAAGAAAAAGTGGCTAGCCCCACTTTTAATATAATGAAAATATATACTGTAGAAAAAGGGAAAAAAATAAAACCTTTTTTGTTTTGCCACATTGATGTTTACCGTATCCGGCCAACAGACCTGAAAAACATTGGCGCAGAGGAATATTTTGGAAAAAATAGGGTCATTACGGTTATTGAATGGGCCGATAAAATAAAAGGCCTTTTGCCAAGGCGCAGAATCAACGTTGATTTTACGGCGGACAAAAAAAATAATGAAAGGCGGATAAAATTTACCGGTTCAATCGATTTTTTTAAACAAAGCCCAAAACAATAAGAGCGCCCCCAGAATCACCAAAGCGTCCGCCAAATTAAAAATCGTGAAATATTGTATTTCAATATAATCAATAACCCAGCCGTATGCAAATCTGTCAGCCAAATTGCTCGCGGCTCCGCAAATTAAAAATAAACAGCCGGCCACGCCAGGATTGTTATTTTGCCGGACAAAACGATACAACAGCAGCATCAGGCCGATAATTATTGCTAAAATTGTAAACCTAACAATTATGCTGTCGGGAATAGGCAGGGACAATGCAATGAATTCATTCACGGCAAGCTTGAATCTAATAAATTTTCCCAGAATATTCGTTGCTCCATCAGCCTTAACCGCTGCCAGCTTGAGCAACCGATCAAAAATAAAAAAAAGAATAGCCAGCATAAAGACAGCTATTCTTTTGATATCTAAGGCTCTCGTTATCATAATTAAGCTTGTTTTTGAAGCTTGGTTTTACATTCAATGCAAGCGCTGGCCACCGGTCTGGCCAATAACCTCTTTTCTCCGATGTCTTTTCCGCAATACCTGCATATCCCGTAAGTCCCGGAACCGATTCGATCCAGCGCCGCGTTTATGTCTCGTAGGGTGCTTTCAAGAATTTTTTCGGTAGCTAGGTTTGTTGAATACTCTGATATTTCCTGGGCATTTTCATCTGCCTTGGTTCCGTATTCGGGAAATTTTGCCCGATGTTCATCGTGTTCATGAACGTCGCTTCTGGTAATGCTGCCTAAATCCTTCTCAATTTCTTTTTTCCTGCTTAGCAAATCCTGCTTAATGCTTTCCAATACATCATTATTCAATGACATATATTTTCTGCTAAAAAATAAAAAAACCAAATAGTTCGTTTCGTAGATGGCTTGTAAAAACATCTTACCTGATTATTGCGGTTTTTGCAAGTATTTTAACAATTACGCGCAATTAAAAAGGGGCCCAGCAAGGCCCCTTTTTATAATAAATATATTATTTATTGGCCTAATTCTGAGCCCCATCCCTAAGGCTTATTTCGTTGCCGCCCGAAGGCAGTTAAGAAAATGCTATACCTCAGGGGTATGGAAGCTTTTTACCGACTTTCAAAGCACTTCTTTACCGGTCTGTGGCAAGCTTTATTTCGATTTTTTTGTTTTTGAAATAAAGTCTGCCTTTTTTTTATTTTTGTTTTCTTTGGTCATGTCGGTGCTGACCACGGATAAGACCAGTTTAAGAAGAAAAAGGTTATCCCAAGCTGTGCTTAGGATAACTTTTTTTGATATTTCAACGTACTTCGTTTTTTCTATCTAATATAAGTATACCACATAATTTACCAAAAATCAACATGGCTGTATTTTATTTTTTTTAGTAATATTAAATAATTTTTATAGTATGCTCTGTGAATAAGTTTATTAATTTAATTTTTAGTACACATTAATGTGGACTTAAATTACTTTTTTATCCACAATTTCCACTCTTTATCCACAAAAATTATATACTTAAGTATATTTTTTTGTAGACTTTAATGAGGCTCAGACCGGATTTGAACCGGTGAATAACGGTTTTGCAGACCGCTGCGTTACCACTTCGCCACTGAGCCAAAATTGTTTAAATTTAGCTTATTTTTACATTTATTTAAATATAATATTTATTAATGCTTTTGTAAATACTAAATAAAAGCGAAAGTCATCTGACTCCGCTTAAATTTAACTACTGTTACTGTTTTTCTATTCCAATATTTCAATTTTAGCAAATTTTTTACCAAATTCTAATGCTGTATTTTTGTCTTTCATCCAAATATCAATCCTGTTTTGGTATCTGGAATTCATTCTATCCCTGACAACGAATATTTTATTGCCGAACAGCTCCGGAACCCTGACCTTTGTGCCAAAAGGCAAAGAATTGTCGGCTATAGTGTCTTCAGTGCCATGTTCGCAAAGATTATAGCCGCTTGCCGTGATGCATGGGCTGGCGTCGCATTGTGCTTCTTCAGAAGTATAAGCGGTTACTGTTTTATATTTAACCTTTTTAACTTCGCTATTATTATTTTGAGGCACTCTAAAATCAGCGCTTTTGCCATAATTCGCTCCCATCAAATTTTTGGATATCAAATCTGGCTCGTTAAATCCATCGTTAATTGCATCCATATATATTGAATTTTCGCTTATCAATATTTCTTTTACCGAACCCTGATCTCTGGCGGCGTTTTGTCCGGCTATCACGGGGGCTGGAAACATGACCATTTCAACTAAAAAAACACCGGCCATGATACCATGGGATATTCTATTGATAATTTGTTTTACTTTCTTGTTTTTCATTCTGCATCTATAATAAAAACCCTATTCTCAGCAAGAATAGGATTTCGCATTTAGCTATTTTAACTATACATACTAGCAATAAATAAAACATTTGTCAACCTTTTGCCAAGCTACTTGTATTTATCAACAGCATATATTATTATTGTATATGTTATAAGCTCAAATGTTTGAAAATTTTTTGATTTATTTTTGTCAACGCCTTATTAACAACTTGTATACTTTATCAACTTGCTTATTTGCTTTATCATATAGGCTATATGTTTCTTCGCCGGTTATAATTACTTTTACTATAAAAATCTATGGATAAAGACCAAATTTGGCAATCCGCTCTTGGCGAAATTGAACTAAGCTTGTCTAGAGCAAACTTTACGACCTGGTTTAAAAACACTTTTATTTCCTCATTGGAAAACGACCGCATTATAATTTGCGTTCCTAGCACTTTTACTAAGGCCTGGCTGGAAAAAAAATATCAAAAAGAGATCGCCGGCGCGATAGAAAGCGTTACGAATATCCGGCTAAAAGAAATTATTTTTAAGGTTGAAACCAAAAAAGAAGAAGGCGGAGCGGAAAAGATGGCGGTTCCTGAAATGCGGCACGCGGCCGAACAGGTTTTGTGCAACCGTTTTGGCCTTAACTCCAAATATACTTTTGAAAATTTCGTGGTAGGCAAGGGCAATGAACTGGCTCACGCCGCTTGCCAAGCCGTAGCGGCCAATCCCGGACGCGCTTATAATCCGTTATTTATTTACGGAGGCGTAGGCCTGGGAAAAACCCACTTAATCCAGGCTGTTGGCAGTGAGATTTCAAAAAGGTGCAACAAAATCCTTTATGTCACCTGTGAAAAATTCACCAACGACTACATACAGTCGGTTAGAAGCGGCCGGGCGAAAGAATTTAAGGAGCTTTACCGCGGAGTTGACCTCTTATTGATCGACGATATCCAGTTTATGGGCGGCAAAGACGGCACTCAGGAAGAATTTTTCCACACCTTTAATGAGCTTCACCAAACCAACAAACAAATTGTTATAACCTCTGACAGACAGCCCAAATTTATTCCGGCCCTTGAAAAAAGGCTGCTTTCCCGTTTTGAGTGGGGAATGATAGCAGATGTAATTTCACCGGACCTTGAAACCAGGATTGCCATACTCGAATCAAAGTGCCGTGAAAAAAATTATACCATTGACAAAGACGTGCTTAATTATATCGCGAACAATGTTCAAAGCAACATCAGGGAGCTGGAAGGCGCCCTTAACCGCCTAATCGCCTTTCATGAATTCAATAACTCTAAACCAACCCTGGAATCAACCAAGCAGACCCTTGGCAACATTCTTTCCGTAGGTTCCAGGCCCGTTTCAGCCAAAAAAATAATCGAATCGGTTTCCAGGTTTTACGAAGTTTCAATAAAAGATATCATCGGTAAAAGCCGAAAAAAAGAGCTTGTTAAGCCCCGTCAAATAATCATGTACCTGCTGCGTGAAGACCTGGGAATTTCATATCCAACAATAGGAGACGAGCTGGGCGGAAGGGATCATACCACTGCTATTCACGCATACAACAAGGTAAGTAAAGATCTCAAGGCCTCCAACATCATAAAACAGGAGGTTGAGCTTATTAAGCAGCTGGTTAAAGACGAGCAGCCAAATTATTCATACTAAAAACTGCTTGTTAATTTGCTGTGTATTCCGGCTGAAAGAGGCAGGAAAAAACTGTAGAAAAAACAGCCCACTATCAACAGTTAGCCCGCTTCCCCAGCATTAAGACTGCGTGTCCCCGTAAAAACTGTTAACAAGCCCGGCAACCAACGCACATCCGAATGAAAGAAAAACAAGAATAAAACAACTCTGTTTAGCAGATATCCACAAAACCAACAGCCTTATTAATATTATTATTTTATTATAGATATATATGAAAATATCAGCCCTACAAAAAAACCTCAAGCGGGGGCTTGCAATAGTCGGAAATGTAACAAGCCGGAGCGTTAACTTGCCCATTTTAAACAACGTTAAGCTTGAAGCAAGGGATAAGGCAATTAATTTGATTGCCACCAACCTTGAAATTGGAATCACCCATGGTTTAAGGGGGCGGGTGGAAGAGCCGGGGGACGCCGTGATAGATGCGAAGCTTTTTTTAAATTATATTTCCCTGCTTCCCAACAAGCGGGTGGATATTGAGCAAAAAGAAAGGAGGTTTGCGATAAACTGTGAAAACTATAAAACAACCATAAATAGCCAGTCCGGAGAAGACTACCCTTTAATTCCCGTAATCGATGGCGAATGGCAAATATCGGTAAATGCCGAGGAACTGAAAGCCGCATTGAGCCAGACGGTATTTGCTGTTTCCGGCAATGAAACAAGGGCGGATTTATCCGGAGTTTTATTGTTTATTGAGGAGGGCAAGCTTTTTTTGGCTGCTACGGACAGTTATCGTCTAGCAGAAAAAAACATTAAAATTTTAAAAAATCAAATGGAAAGCGGGAGTGCCAACCCAAGGGTTTTGGTCCCGGCCAAAACAATTCAAGAGCTAATCAGAGTGCTTTCCGGAATCGGAGGAAATGAAGATGAGATGGAAGGCCAAAAAGAAGTGCGTTTAAAAATCGCCGAAAACCAAATAGCCTTTTCTTTAGGCACCACCGAGCTTATTTCCAGGCTGATAGAGGGTCAATTTCCGGATTATCGGCAAGTAATACCAGGCAACATTAAAACGTCCGCGCTGATTGAAAAAGCCGAGATTTTAAGGGCAACCAAAGCGGCAGCGCTTTTTTCACAAAACTCCATTAATGATATTTATCTGACTTTATCCAAGAAGGGCAAACTGATAGTGGAGTCTTCTTCCGGCCAGGTGGGACATAATTTGGTTGAACTAGAAACAAAGATAGACGGAATTGAAAATGAGCTGGCCTTGAACTACCGGTATTTGTTGGATGGATTGTTGAATGTTGAAGGAGATTATATCCGGCTGGAGGTTGTCGACAAAAATTCCCCCTGCGTCTTAAGGCCTGAAAAAACCAACGATTATCTTTATTTAATTATGCCCATTAAGCAATGATTCGGGCGGATTTAATTGGGGCTGCTGACCGTGATCAGAAGGGCAGGCCCTTTTTTTATTGTTTCATCGGCATAAAAAACCATCCCGTATATGCGGTAAACCCCGCTGGTTAGAGGGCGGTACCAGCTGAAGGAAACGTCCGGGGAAGCAACGGGATCTATTTTGGTCAGCAATACAGGGTCTTGGGAGCCGATGCTTTGATAGTAGAATTCGGCTTTTTGCACTTGGCCGTAGTCTTCAATTCTTGCCTTAAACTCGATTGGGAAATCAAAGCTTTGGACGACAAGACCGTTTTGCGGGCTGATCCACTCGACAGGCGACCGTTGTTCCTGCTCGGCTTTGGATAGATTGAAGGAAATGGTTTTTTCCGTGCAGTTATCGACATCATCACATACCCTTATCCTTAGGTCGTGATAGCCGTTGCTCATATGGCTTATGTCTTTGTCCAGGCCGAAAGGCGGAAATTCATTGACCCCTATTAATCCGCCGTTCAGGTAGTATTCGGCTTTGGCCACTCCGCGGTAAGCAGTTGCGTTTATGGAAACATTAAAAAGGGTGTCCGTGATGGTTTGCCCCTGCTCGAGGTTTTCAACTACGAATTCCGGCTGGTTTTCTTTGGTATGGACATTATCGTATTCTTTGGGGGGGGTAGACGTAGCGTTGCCCCTTTTTTCAGCCCAAGCCTTAACGGCATTTTCCCAGAGGTGGAATTGGGGGTCGTCCTGGGGCTTTTGCGGGTAATCTCCCCGGGGGTTGTTTTTGTCTACGTAGTAAAGAATAGAGTGGTGCTGGGCATACGTTTTTTCAATGACATAATCAGGAGGTGTCAGCTCGGTGGCAAGCAAACCAGAAGCCCTGTCGATTTTAACCGTTTCTTCCCCCACCGAACACCCGTCCAGTACGCATTTGCCCGTTTTTTCCACGGTTGGTTTTTTGAAGTTTTCTACAGGGGTGTCTCCCAGAACCTTTTTCATGTAGTCATGCCAGATTGGAGCGGCAACGACGGATCCATCAGAGCCGGCTTTCATTTGAGAGTTATCGTTGTTGCCCACCCAAACTCCGGCTACTAATGACGGGGTGTAGCCGATGGTCCAGGCGTCGCGATTGTCGTTGGTCGTGCCGGTCTTGGCGGCAACCGGCCTATCGCCCAGGGTGAGCCAGTTTGACGACCCGAAAATATAGGCGCGGGCGCCGTTGTCGGAAAGGATATCGTTGATTTCGCGGGCAACATTGGAGTCGATTGCCTTGCGCGAGGATTCCTGGAATTCTTCCAGTATGTTGCCGTTGGCGTCTTCTATTTTCAGGAGAGAGCTGATCGGAGAGATCAGGCCGTCCCTGGCAAAGGCGCTATAGGCGTTGGCGTGCTCTATCAGCTTAATCTCGCCCCCCCCGAGCACCATAGACAATCCGAGCCTGTCCGGATCGCTTAAAGTTGTATAGCCAAGCTCTTTGGCTACGTCCAGCACGTTGTTCAGGCCGGCCAGGTATAGTGTTTTTACTGCCGGGATATTCAGCGATCCGGCCAGGGCCTTTTTCATCGATACGGGGCCGTTTTCGTTTCCATCATAATTGGAAGGAGCATAGGGGTTGTCAGGATCGTTGGAAAAGCTGGTGACTACGTCATAAAGGTTTGTTTGCGGAGTAAACCCCCTGACAAAAGCCGTAGCATAGACGATTGGCTTGATCGATGACCCCGGCTGCCGCGGCCGCAAGCTAACATTATCGTTCGGTTCGAATTTGCAGCTTGAGCCTGAAATACAGCCTTCGGGCCCGGCCTTGGCGAAATAATCCTTGGAGCCGACCATGGAAAGCACCTGCCCCGTCTTGGGGTCAATCGCTACCAGGCTGGAGTTCCAGGCAGCGTATTTATTAAGATTTTTTTCCGCCCATTCGGAGATGACCTCTTCGGCGATCTTCTGTTTATAGAGGTCGAGAGTGGTGATAATTTTCAAGCCGCCTTGTTCAACCAGTTTTTCTCCGTATTTTTCGGCTAAAACCTCTTTGACATACATTACAAAGTGGGGGGCGACGATATTGGAGTCCTGCTCTTTGAATTCCAGCGGTTCCCTTTTAGCCTCTTCGGCCTGCCGGGAAGAAATATATCCCTGTTCGCTCATTTGGTCTAAAATATACTGCTGTCTGGCGATCAGCGAATCCTTATTGGGGCCGTAAGGCGAGTCGCGCGAGGGAGCCTGAGTCAGGGCCGCCAACAGCGCTGCTTGCGCCAAGCTCAAGTTTTTGGCGTTGACGCCGAAATAGCGCTGACTGGCCGCCTCGATGCCGTAAGCAGTCGAGCCATAGGGTATTTCATTCAGGTACATTTGCAGAATTTCGTCTTTGGAAAACTTTTTTTCCAGACGATAAGCCAAAATCGCCTCTTTCAGCTTGCGTGTATAGGTTTTTTCAGGGCTTAATACCGCGTTTTTAACGAATTGCTGGGTTAGCGTTGACGCGCCCGCTTTTTGGCGGAAAACAATATTGGTTACAGCGGTCCTCAGAATCGCCCAAAGGCTGACGCCCCTGTGCTTATAGAAATCCTTGTCTTCGATTGCGATGGTCGCCTGCTTAACATAGGGCGGCAAATCATCAATATTGATCAAGGTTCTTTTTTCGTTTCCGAAAATTTCATAAAGCACGGTTTGGCCGGTTCGGTCGTATATCCTGGTGCTTTGGGCAACCTCCCTCTCGATAAGCCGGTTAGGGTCGGGCAGATTTTTTGTTACATAAAATAAAAACAAAAAGGACAAAAAAACCACCAAAAGCAATCCGGCAAAGAATATTTTATAAGGCATGGATGGGCGCGCTTTTTCCGGCTTTTTTGCATGTGCGCTCCTGGGCGGCTGCTGTTCTTCGTGAGAAAAGCCGTCTGGCCCGCGTTTGGTTTTTAAGTATTTAATCGGCATAATATTTTGGAAAAATCGCTCCGGCTAGTCCCTGCGATAGTATTCTGCCGCTTTTTCCGGCGCAATGGAATTAATAACCAGGCCTGAGCCAAGCTCTACTCCGGCCCAGATGTTGGTATCTCTCGGCTGAACTTTGATGTAAAAATGCTGGTGGGCGTATGAAACGACTTGGTGCATAAAAAAATTGTAAGCCATCCCGAGCTTATGGACTTTTCCGAGAACATGCTTGAGAATTTTCGCAATGGACTTAAGCTCCTTGCCGTTCAGCTGGGAAATATTGTCAACGTGTCTTTTGGGGAAAATCCAGGCTTCATAATGGTATTCCGAGGCAAAAGGAGCATATGCCCCGGTCAGCCGGTCGCTGGCAATTTTTCTTTTGCTTTTTAGTTCGCTTTTCAAAATAGCGCAATAGGGGCATTCTCCGCCGTGTTCCTGCCGGTATTTTTCGGCCAGATCCAATTCGGCCCTCACGTCGGGCGGAAGGATGCTGGTGGCAAAAATTTGCGAATGAGAGTGCCGGATGGTTGCGCCCGCCTTTGATCCGTCATTTTTAAACTGAATAATATATTCGATTTTTTTGTTCTTGGAAATGCACTTAAGCCTGTCGGCGAGAACTTTGAGATAAAGCTCGATTTTCGGCAGGGGCAAATCAACGAATTGTTCATGATGATTCGGCGTTTCGACTATAACTTCCTGAATGCCATAGGCCTTTTTGTTGTCCGGCGCCACTGACGGATATTTGTTTTTCAGAACGGCGGCCTGCCAATGCCTGCCCGATTTTCCGTAAGTTTTTTTCAGCAGGCCTTTTTGGATATGTTCCGGGCAAAATACGCAGGTGCTTTCCGGGCGTTCAATCGACTGCTCAATTATATAGCGCGGACGCTTGGCGCGGCCGGGAGTGATAATTACGTATTTATCCAGGAAATATGCTTTTCTAATTTCTGATCGCATAGATTGAGCATTAAATTTCGCCCATTGATTATTATTTATCTAAAACGGCGCTAAGCGCTTATGGCTTGCAATGGCCCAAACACCTTGAGCATTAATGATTAATGCCAGATTAATGTTATTTTAGCTTATACCTTATTCTTAGCACCCCGTTTTCGAAACTTGAGGAAATAATTTTAAAAATTCCAAGCTCAGCGGTTGATCTTACGTGCGGTCCATAGCATAGAATTTCGTCATAATCCCCGACAGCGATAGTCCGGTATTGGTCCGAGGGGCTGGCTGGCAGCTGCTCAATTCCATGGCGGGCATAGATAGACCTGGCCTCCTCGGGCGAAACGAACCTTTCCTTGACCGGAAGGTCCTCGGCAATTACGTCGTTAACGGCTTTTTCTACGGCGCCTATTTCTTCGGCAGACAGCTCCCTGCCAAAACGGTAATCGCACTTGGATTTCCTTTTTTCGATATGCGAGCTAAAACAGCGTCCGGTTCCAAGCAGGCGAACCATAGCTTGGTTTAACAGGTGTTCTGCGGTATGCATTGGAGGATAGATGCCGTCTTTCATGGCTATATTATATATAAGTCGCAAACAATGTCAAAGCGAGCGCTCCTTGATAATATTATTTTTTTTCCAAATAAGCCAGCTGGAACCAATTCCGGAAGACTGCGGTTTTTTGCCGTAGCCCTTGGTGCGGACCATTGTGAAGCTGCCGGAAATTTTTTTACCCGCGAGCTCGATATCCAAATGCCCTTCGTCGAGCGATCCTTTCTGTTTTTTCCAGGTGCCTTTATCCCAAATATCAACCGTACCCGCGCCATATTCGCCTTCGGGTATCGTGCCTTTAAAGTTAAGATATTCCAGCGGATGGTCTTCGGTGCGGATGGCCAGACGCTTGATCCCGGGTTCAAACGGAAGGTTTTTGGGGACAGCCCAGGAAACCAGAACGATTTCCGGACCGGAAACTTTTTCTTCCAGCCGGAAGTCATAATGCAGGCTCGAGGCATGATGCTCCTGAATAACAAAACTCTTTATGCCAGACGTTCTAGGCGCCCGTTTTTTGTTTTTTGGCTCAGTTGTTTTGCTAAAATTACGCTTTTTTTTGTATTCTGCCAGGCTCATAGTAAAAAATATTCATATGTTTATTATTATGGCATTATCTAAGTTTTTTGGCTACTAATAAAGGCTGTACAGCCGTCAAAGCCCAAGACTTGAAATTTAGATTGATTCGTGTTAATATCTAGAAGTATTTTATTTGATAATTTTTATTAATTTTTTAAACCCTGCCTTGGTAGCGGCTAAAAGCAATCCGGCAATGTCAGGCCGGCAAAAACCATACTAGGACAGGGATAAAAGCATGTTAGACAAAAACAGCAAAAAGCGGATTATCGACAAATTCAAAATCCACGGCAGCGATACCGGATCGCCTCAGGTTCAGACCGCTATCCTAACCGAAGAAATTAAAAAGCTTACCGAGCATTTAAAGTCCCATAAGCATGACTTTTCATCAAGGCGCGGCTTGTTGCGCAAGGTGGGCGAAAGGCGCAGGCTGCTTAAATATTTGCAGAAAGAGGACGAGCAGGCTTTTCAGGAGCTGGCGCAAAAATTGAAATTAAGGATTGCCAAGAAAATGCTGAATGACGAGGAGGAAAAAAAGCGCAGGCTGGAAGAGGAGACCGTAGCCGAAACCGAAGAAAAGGAAGAAGAGGAAGGGACGGAAGAAGCCGTTGACAGTGAATAAATGCAGCGGGCCAAAGCGCCCGCTTTAAATATTATGGTTAAACACAAAGACCAGCGGGTGGGCGTTTTGGTGGACGTCTCCAATATGTACCATTCAGCCAAGAACCTGTACCATAAGCGCGTAAATTATAAAGAAGTTTTAAGGCAGGCGGTTGAGGGGCGCAAGCTTATTCGCGCCATTGCTTATGTCATCAGAACCGAAACAGAAGAAGAAACCCATTTTTTTGAAGCTTTGTCCCAGCAAGGATTCGAGGTTAACATGAAAGACCTGCAAATATTCGCGGGAGGCAGCAAGAAAGCCGATTGGGACGTAGGCATCACGGTTGATGCCATAAAATTGGCTTCGAAGCTTGATGTTATCGTGCTGGTGACCGGCGACGGGGATTTCTTGCCCTTGGTCGAATTTTTACAGAATACGACCGGCTGCCTGGTTGAGGTTGTGGCCTTCAGGAAAACGGCATCCTCTAAGCTTATTGAACAAGCGGATGACTTTTTCAATCTTAGCGACAGCAAGAAGTTTTTATTATAATATTAATTTTGGCCGGCAGATAGCTAGCGCCTTGAGATGCCGTTCGGGCTCCAGGTTCTAAATCTGCTGGCCAAGCGTAAGAAATGCAAAATTCAAAAATCAAAATTCAAAATGACAATATAAACGCATGAAATTAAAGGGTCATTGATTTTGTTTTTGTTTTTCATTCACTGAATATGGGCAAAGAACAAGTGTTTACTACAGAGTGGCTTGGCCGCACCCTATCAATCAAAACCGGCAGGCTTGCCTTGCAGGCCAATGCCGCGGTCACCGTCCAGTATGGAGATACGGTAGTTTTGGCTACCGTGGTTGAGGCTAAGAAAGAGCGGGAAAATATCGATTTTTTTCCGCTGATGGTCGATTTTGAGGAGCGCCTGTATGCTGCCGGCATAATCAAGGGCTCGCGCTGGGTTAAGCGCGAGGGCAGGCCTACCGACGAGGCCATTTTAGCCGGCAGGATGATCGACCGGTCAATCAGGCCGCTGTTCGATGAATCTTCCAGAAAGGACGTCCAGGTTATTTTGACCGTCCTGTCCGCTGACAGGGAAAACGACCACGACATAGTATCGTTGGTTGCGGCATCGGCTGCCTTGATGCTTTCGGGCGTTGCCTGGGGTGGCCCTATCGGCGGAGTCAGGGTCGGCAGGGCGGATAACGCATTTATTTTCAACCCCACCTATGAACAAAGGGAACTTAGCGATTTGGACCTGATTGTTGCCGGCACGAAAGAAAAAGTGATCATGATTGAAGCAGGCGCTAATGAAATTTCCGAAGATGAAATGTTTAAGGCCATCTGGGCCGGCCATGCCGAGCTGCAGGGTCCGATCAGCCTGATCGAGGAAGTGCGAACCTCCCTCGGCATCCAAAACGTACCGGCCGCCAAGCAAAAGCCGCTGACCGGCGAGGAGAAGCTGAAGCTGGAAGAAGGGCAAAAGCAAGAGCAGATCGCCCGCAAGTGGCTGGAGGAAAACATCGAGAAAATTTTATTCGATAAAATATATTATACAAAGGGTGAACGAAAAGCAGCCGTAGCCGCAATCAAGGAAGGCCTGGACGCGCATCTTTTTGAAAAAGGCATCGGACGCGAAGCGAGGGGCTTGATCATCGGCGCCTTGGTTGAAACGGCAGTAGAAGCCCGCGTGAGCGAAGCAATTCTTGCGGCGGAGAGAAGGGTTGACGGGCGCAAGCTCGATGAACTGCGTCCGCTCAGCGCCGATGCAGGCATTTTGCCCAGAAACCACGGCTCGGGCCTGTTCAGCCGGGGTGAAACCCAAGTCATGTCGATTGTCACTCTCGGTTCGCCCGGAATGCAGCAGCAGCTGGAAGGTATCGAAGGTATGGCTAAAAAACGCTATATGCACCACTACACTTTTCCGCCCTACAGCGTCGGAGAGGTCAAGCCGATTTTTTCGGCCGGCAGAAGAGAGATCGGGCACGGAGCGTTGGCCGAGAAAGCCTTAATGCCTTTGCTGCCCGAGCAAGCCGATTTTCCCTATACAATCAGGGTTGTGAGCGAAACGCTAAGCTCCAACGGCTCGTCTTCCATGGCGTCTACCTGCGGCTCAAGCTTGGCTTTAATGGATGCCGGCGTTCCGATCAAGAAGGCGGTGGCCGGCATCGCCATGGGCCTCGCTTCTGACGAAAAAATGGAGCGCTGGAAAGTGTTAACCGACCTGCAGGACCTGGAAGACGGCAAGGGCGGAATGGATTTCAAGATCACCGGTACCGCCGACGGCATTACGGCAATCCAGCTTGATACCAAGACCAGCGGATTGAGCAGGGAAATAGTCAAACAGACCCTTGAACAAGGCAGAGAAGCCCGGTTGGAAATCCTGAAAGAGATGGAAAAAGCGATAGACAAGCCCCGGCCGGACCTGTCTCCCTATGCCCCGAGAATTTATACCATCCATATCGATCCGCTGAAGATCAGGGAGGTAATCGGAGCAGGCGGCAAGGTCATCAATGAAATTATTGACGCGACTGGCGTGACCATTGACGTCGAACAGGACGGCACGATCATGATTACCGGCGCGGATTCCGAAAAGTGCGAAGAAGCCGTATTATGGATTTCCAATATAGTCAGGGAATTCCTGCCCGGCGAAATGTTTTACGGCAAGGTAGTCAGGATGCTGGACTTCGGCGCCTTTGTTGAACTGGTCAATGGCCGGGACGGCATGGTGCATGTCAGCGAACTGGCTCCTTACCGCATCGATAAGCCCCAGGATTTCCTGAAATTGGGCGACATGGTATGGGTGAAGATCAAAGAGATCGACGACCAGGGCAGGATCAATTTGACCATGCGCAACATCCCCGAAAACGAAGCGTTCTGGAAGGAAGAGAACGGAAAATCCAAGCGCGACAATTTCGCACCGCGCGGACCCCGGCCTTTCGGAGACCGCGACCGGCAGAGAGGCAGGCAGCAGAAAAGATGGTAATTCGATAAAATAAAAAAAACCGGAAAATAGACTTTCCGGTTTTTTATCGGGCTTAAATTATCCTGCGCGCTTGGTTATAATTTTATCTATCACCCCGTATTTTTGGGCTTCGCTGGAGTTCATAAAATAGTCCCGGTCAGTATCTTTTTCTATGGCTGTTATTTTTTGGCCGGTATGCCTGGACAGGATTTCATCCAGCCGGCCTTTGATTTTCAGGATATGCTGGGTGCGGATCTTGATGTCCGTTGCCTGGCCTTCAAAGCCAGCCATCAGCTGATGGATCATAATCTCGGAATTCGGCAAAGCGAATCTTTTGCCTTTCGCACCGGCTGCCAGGAGAATGGCTGCCATCGAAGCCGCTACGCCGATGCAGATTGTCGATACGTCCGATTTTATGTATTGCATCGTATCATAGATGGCCAGGCCGGCGGTAACCGAGCCGCCTGGCGAGTTTATATAGAATTTAATATCTTTGTCTTTATTTTCCGCATCCAGAAAAAGCAATTGGGCGATGACTATGTTGGCCACATGATCGTTGATCGGCTCGCCCAAAAAGATGATCCTGTCCTTGAGCAGTCTGGAATAAATGTCATAAGCGCGTTCGCCGTAAGTGGATTTTTCTATGACCGTTGGAATCAATGGCATAAAATTATGGTTCAAATCTACAAATGATATGCAAGCCTACAAATTATTTGCAAGATTTATTATTAAATTACAGGTGTATTTTATAATGTGGCGGATAATGTGTCAAATCAATTGCTTAACCATATAGGAGCCGCTCAATCTATAGCCAAGCTTTCTGTAATAGTTCCTTGCCCCTATGCCGGAAATTACGGAGATTTTCCGGTATCCTTCAGAGGACGCGATTTTTTCCGCTTCAGCCGTCAGGTTTTTGCCCAAGCCCAGGTGCTGGACGCGTCCTGTCGCTCCGATTTGCGCCAACTCACCATATACATGCAATTCCCTGATTAATGCCGCCTGCATTAATGCGGGCGGAAAATTTTTCCCGGGAGTCCGATTTGTTTTTCCTGGCAGCCTCAGCCTGCAGAAGCCATACAGTATTTTTCCGTCCGGACTTTCATAGCTGATAAAATATTCGACACCCCCGGATGCGCAATACTTTAAAGAAGTCAGCTTAATGCCATGGGATCCCGCAGGGCCCCGGCGGCCCTGCGGGACGGTTGTTCGCACGCAGCCGCTTCTAACCTCCCTGCATCTGATGCATTTGCATTCAGCGCCCCGCTCCTGGACTATTTGCCTCAGGTTGGTGATCCGGTTGCCGGCGACGATCGACTCTTCCGGTATGTCGCGGATCAACCTGATTATGCGGACATAGGGAGGGACAATTTTTTTGCACTCGACTATAAGCTTCCGCAGCTGTTTCTCGGTGTAAGGCCGGTATTTTCCGGCTTTCCACCATTTGTATAATAGGCTGCCTTTCGTAACTACCGTTGGATAAAATTTGATCTGGTCCGGCTGAAACCTTTCGTCGCCGAACAGCTGTTTGAACATTTTCAAGTCTTTTGCCGGCGTTGATCCCGGAAGTCCCGGCATGATGTGGTAGGTGGCCTTAAAGCCGTATTGTTTCAGCAAGCGCGTGGCCGCAACTACCGTCGCGACAGCATGCCCCCGCCGGTTCATTTTAAGGATTTCATCGCTGATCGCCTGCACGCCCAGTTCGACCCGCGTGCATCCCAACTCCCTCATTTCTAAAAGCTCGTTTTCGTTTATGTAATCCGGCCGTGTTTCCACGGTCAATCCAACTATTTTATATTTCGAAATTTCATTTTTTGCCTGTTCGATATTTAGAAAATTCTTAAGGCTATCAATTTTTAATTTTGCATCGTATCCTTGCAGTTTACATTTTAAGCTTTTATTATTTGTACCATATTTATTTGCTGCTTCAAAACATTTGCCGATATACCAATACTTATACTTCACCGGCAGTACGCTCCAGGTGCCCCCGATCACTATCAGCTCGATTTTGGTAGGTTCATGCCCGTTGTTCTCAAGCGCTTTGAGCCGCAGCTGCACTTGTTTGTACGGATCATACCCGCACCTGATAGCCCGCATGACTGCCGGCTCATTGGAAAGATAGCTTTGCGGAACATTTTTTTCCGTCGGGCAATAGGCGCATTTTCCCGGACAGGGATAAGGCATGGTCAAAACCGCAACCGGGGCAATGCCCGACATTGTTCTGACCGGCCTTTTCTTCAGCATTTTTTCCAGGCGTGGATTGGCCGCCAGCAAGCCGGAAGAAATCTTTTCCCGGTAAAAGGCCAGCAAGTCCGAATTTTTTACGATTGGCGCGGCCCTTGCCCGCGAAACCATTTTTTTAATGTCGGGAATGTCGCCAACCGTAATTCCTTTATTCCCCAGAACTTTTAATATTTTTTGGTTGGTTGTCGGCATAATCCTATTAAGAAAAATCTGCGCGCCCGGTCAAATACATTGA
>CAZAFZ010000004.1:0-20010 GCA_964484745.1 uncultured Gammaproteobacteria bacterium
CATATGATTTAACTTAATATGTTAAATATTTAACGTCGCTTTTAACGCATTAACATCAGGAAAACGATTGCCAGCAAGCCCTGAAGGTCGCCGCGCAATTCATTGATTGTGCGGGAAAACTGCATTTTAACTCCGGCTTCGCTCTTGCCCGTTATTTCGGCTATTTCCCCGTATGATAATCCCTGCCAAACCCTCATTATGACGATTTCCCTATGGCCGCTTTTCAATTTGGACAAATATTTCCTTACCTCTTCGAGCAGGCTGGCGACATCGGCATCGAACGCAATATCGCCGGATGATGCAACGCCCCATGCATCTTCCAAACTGTATTCCGGTTTTACTTTGCGGTAATGGTCAATCACGGCATTTCTGGCAATGGCATACAGCCAAGCCTGAAAACTGCATTCGGTCTTGAAAGAAACGATCTTGTCCAGCGCCTTTAAAAAGGTCACGCTCAAAAGGTCTTCGGCGGTTTCTTTATGCATCGTCTTGTAATATATGTATTCGTATATCCTGTCCGAATAGCGAAGATAAAGTTCGGCGAATCTTTCCGGATTGCCTTGCTGGCATTGGATGATCAGCTCTTTTTCTTCGGTCATATTTAGCTGTTTGAATTATTTTGTATAAAAAGTAATTAAATTGAAACATTCAAAGACAAACCTTCAAATCCTACACTAATTATTACGATTATACCATAAAAAGGTAACAAAAAATAAAAAATGAGCCGGAATAACGGCTCATTCGAGCTAGGTTTTATCTGCCGGATCAAAGAGCGGCAAAACATCTCCTTTTTTTTCGTTTGGTTTAGGGTCTTGATACCGGACGCTCCAAAATAAGGGTTTTTCCATTAATGCCCTCAAATAATCCCTAAAGCCAGGATCCTTATAAAAAGCGGCCAGGCTATCCCGCGCGCTGCTGCCGCAGGCAAACAATCCTCCGCGCTGCTGCTCGGCGTTAAATTTCGCTTCTATAGCAAGCACTAATGATAATAATTCTTCCGGAACGAGATTTTTTAAGGCCGCAATCCGCCTACTTATTTTGCCATCATTTTCATGGACAAGCGGGTTAATGTAAGTCATTTTCCCTCCATCGTCAGCGGGCTGATTGCCGCGCATCTTCTCTCCTTACTGCCGATTGCCGAGATTGGATTTTGATAGGCTGGCATCAATTCCTTCGTGATCTTTTTCGGGTCATAATTTTCCGTTTCCCTGATCAGTTTTAGGCAAATTTCAATCTGCCAGCCCTGAAATTCCCTGGAAATTATGCTCTGGAATTTCCTGAATGTTTTCTGGCCCAGCCGGCAGCCGCCATTATCCGGATCGATCCAGCCCCTGAAAATAAAATATGGCTTGGCAATATCGCAGGTCCGGATGATAAAAATGCTTCTCGCGGGCAACTTCTCCGTTCAGAAAAGTGCCGCTGATTATCCACCCGGGAATATTCCTGCGTCTAGCCATGTTGGCATTTTGCTGCGGAATTATAATATGGCGGACCAGCAATTTATCGGGGTAACGGCGGGAACAGCCCGGTAAGCCGCATCTGCATTTGAGGGATACCGGCAGTTACCCGTCTTTGATTTCGAATTTATTGTTCTGTTTTCTGCCGTTGCCGTTATCGGGTAGCAGACCATCTCATGTTTTCCTCCTTCTTAATGTGCAAATATTTATTGAATTCCGATATTGATATTGTTCAAATCTGAATTGGTTATGCCCAATCCGAATTTTTTCATGATCGCAAAGGCGTCTGAAGGACGACCCAGATAATAAGCTTTTTTGTCTTCCGGAGAAATATAATAGGCTTTTCCGCTGTCTTCAACGTCAAGCAATATCCGGCCGGACTGTTCTTCCGGAAAAGTGCCGCGGCCGGCAAGATACGAATGTTTGACGCCAAGGCTCAACTTCGACATTATGGCCAGCGCATCCGCTGGCCGGCCCAGATAATATCTTTTTGAATCCCCAGGATTGATATACCAAGCCTCCCCGTTTTCCTGGGTTTGGATAAGGATCCTGCCTTTGAGTGATTTGCTTAATACGTTCAGCTGCAGCTCAGCCGCCGCTCCAACGGCAATGCCGCTTTCAACGGCCAGCTGGAATTCTACCTGACCGCTGTATTTTCCGGTTTTGGCGTTCGCCGGAGCGGAAATTTTAAATAATATCGGCAGCCTCTCCGAACCGGCAGGAAAGTCTATTTTTTCGGTCCTGCCGTCAATACCCCAATCTTTTACATCCGGAGCCTGGATGGTGATATTGACCTTGCCAGCCTCATTGTTTTTGCTTCTTAGCAAGTAAACAGTCTGCTCATACGTATCGCCCTGGAATAAACCATGATTCTTGATATAAGTCGGGGCTATTCCAAAACCGGCCATGGCCGGACAAGCCTGCAATAATAATCCGGCAATCAAGAATGCTCCAAAAAATTTTTTCATAAATCATTCAAATAAAGCCGCATTTATCCGCTTATTCTTAAAATCCTTTAATGCATAACCGGCCGTATATTGGAAATGCGCATAATCTTTAAAGTATTTCCAGGAGCCTCCCCATTCCAGACCCAGCGCTTTGCCGAGCAGACCGACTTTTTTGTATTCCGCCAAACAATCCCAATCAGCCTTGCCGTTCTTGATAATGCAAAAATCAAATGCTACGCCGTAATTATGCAGCGATTCGCCTCCTTTTGCATGGGTTACGATCTTCCCCGGTTGAGTCCGCCCTTGCGCATACAGCTTATTCTGTTTGGCAATGGTTCTCATTCCTTCCGTAATTTTAATTTTTATCCCGGCGGATTGGCATTGCATTATCAGGTTTTCTGCCTTCCGCTTAATTTTTGGTTTAAGCGATTCAAGCGCTTTCATAATTGGAGGAGCTATTTATGAATTGATGAATTACCTGCGGAAAACCAATATCCTTAGAAGCAAATTGGCTACGGTCCAAATTATTTTCGTCCATTCTTCGACTTTACCGGTTGGCAAAGAAGTATCTGTTGTCATATCCAAAGATGAGGTGCCGTATACCGGTTGGGATAAAAAACGACCCAGCCGCCCCATGGTACCTACCGGATCGTATGATTGCATCTTCAACATGGCATTGACCTTGCTTAAATCGGAGTCTTGATCTTTTTCCTTGATTTTTTTCAAGCGCTCGGACCTGGCCTGCTGGAACTGCGTAAATTCGCCCCGATTGAACCAAAATCCGCCGCATTGCGGGCAGCTTTCAACGATGATGGACTCTGGAAAATTAATATCTTTGAATTGCTGGAGCAAAGAGCCGTCTTTTGGGCAATGCAGGCTTCCGCTTTTGACAGAAGCCGGCTTCTTTAACTTGCCCTCATCCAGTTTGTTTTCGATCTCTTTTGCCTTGCTCTGCTTAACCTGGTACATTTCGAATTCATCGAACCAAATACCCCCGCATTCAGGGCATTGGTCCAGTACCACAACCGCTCCGTAATGCGAATCGGTTTTTACCGGACTCATTTCAATTCCGCAATTGGGGCAGATGATCCGCTTTTCAATTTCTTGGTCCATATTGTCTTTACTAAAACACCCGGTGCTTTCCTCCACCGGGTGCCTGCTGAATGAATAATTATTCCTGAGGATAGCTTATTTCATCGGAAACGCTGTAATTATCGGCCGTATCGGCGGAAAGTATTTTATAGTAATATTTCGCCTCCGGCACCAGCTCTTCCATAACAACATCGTGTTTGAATTTGTTGTCCTTATTCTCGGTCTGCCCGCGCAGTATTTTCGTATAATTATCCGGTTCATAGCCGAACATAACGATGCTGGTGCTGTCCTCGTCGGTTTCCCAGCTGACTGTCGCTGATAAATCGTCGTTTTTCCGGGTTTGGATGCCGGTTATCAAAGGAGGCTTCTTGTCGTTTGATCCCTCATAGAGTCCGGGGGCCTGCTCAAGGCCTTTCGGTGTTTTACCGGATTTCCCGGCTCCCTGGGTCAAGAGGCGCCAAACTTTGCCCGGAAAAGAGCCGCTACCGGCGGACATGCTATCGTCCACGATCCTGACATATTCATACCAGGTTTCCTGCGCATCCACGGATAAAAATCCAATTCTGCCGCCGGCCAGCGAATTGGCAGTGTCGGTCCAGCTGCCCAACAGCCGGCTGTTTACGTAAAAATCGAACCGGTTGCCCTTGGCAACAATTTTTAAAACGTAATCGCTCCCCGTAATCAGGGTATTGGTGTTGGTGTTCTGGATTGGATCGAAATAATTAACGGCGCCATTCAATTTTTCAAAAGGGATTATTCTTCCGTATACCGAACCGTCCGTCCCTGCCGAAATAATCCTGAAGCCGTAATAATTATTGTCATCAATATACCGCATCACCAAATCGCCGCGCATGCCGAGGTTGAATTTGGTTTCATAAGTAAAATCCGAAAAGGCCGGTATCGTAGCAGCCTTAAGATTGCCGCTGATAACACCATCTCCTCTCTGGACCCAATTATTCAGATAGTCCGGAGTAATGATGGCTTGCCATTTGGAGCTGTCCATTCCTACCCCGTCGAATTCATCGCAGAATGAATAATTAGGGTCGCTGCAGTATGCCGAATAGTCTTCGGCAGCAGTTTCGATTTTTGAATTGGTGTAGACGGCTATCACGCCCAATAAAAAAACCACAATAACCAAAACGATCATTGTTCGATTGCTGGTCATAGTTTTTGAATAGAACCCATCTTAAAAATAGCTTTAAGTCATTTCCAAGGATTTTTCGAGCGAAAAATTGTTATGCATACTGCGGCCCCACTACGAATGAGGCACATGCGAATAATCATTTGGAAATTGAGGAAGAATAGTTGTTGCTATTTTGACGAAATTTCCGGATTTTGCAGCCGGAAAAGACTGGAAATGAGCCAAAGAATATTTTTGAGATGGGTTCTGGTTAATAATTATATTGATAAGTAAATTTTAGCATATTTTGCACTAAACTGTAATAGAATCGCATAGATATTGACAATTTTTTATAATTATGATATAATAATTTGTTTGCACATTACTTTAAAGGGAGGGAGAGGAAAAGAATGGAAATATACGACCGTGAGAGAAGTGCTTCTTATGGAGGTTACAGAACAGACGCGGATTTGGGAACAGAAGATATCCGCAACCGCGTCCACCAAGGAGGTTATGCGTTCCGATTCGGTGATCAGATATTTGTCGCGCCCTGCGCCAACATCTGGGGAAAACCCGATGACCTCTTTGGGGCTGCTATGGATTTTTGCATGGAAAAAACAGAAACCGAGGAGGCAGCGATCTCTAACGAAGAATATCTTGACTATCGAATTAGCATGTTGCCTGAACCCTGTCCTCTGGCCAGGGAATGTGCTTATTTCGATGAAACAAATAAAGAATGCGGTCAGGGCCATGGATCATGCTATTTTTTCCATGACCAAAAACAGGCTGAAAAGCCTTCCTGCCCATTAGAGGATTTTTGTAATGAATGCTTCATGGAAGGTTTGGCTTGCTGTGAAGACTACCGCGAATGCATAACTTACCGCAAGCTGGATGATCAGGCTTATGAAGCCATTATGATCAAAAGGTATGGTTTCGACCTGAACACCACGCCGGATGCGGCGGATATGATAGCCGATCGTCAAATCGAAATAGGCCAAAAGGCTAAAATCTTAGCCAGGCAAAAAGTGGAAGCCCGGTTGGAAGTATCCCACTCCCCCAAACCGCCACGCCTAAAAGGGAACAACCGGGGAGTACGACTCCCACAAGTCATCGCCCAGATGCTCGAAGAGGAGAATGAGGCCGAAGATTTTGATTGGCTCAATTTCCTCGATGCGCCGGGACTGGAAGAGTTCCTGCCCAAAAGCAACGGGCACTGCCGGTGGATGGAAAAATGCCGGCGCGCCGATCCCGGCAGCTTAATTTGCCGGGAGAGGCACGCGGACTGCTATATGTTCGAATAACAAAACGACGCCAGGCGCTCGAATAAAATCGGGCCCTGGCGTTTTAAAATTTAATGGAAATATAATCTATAAATATTTAGGTTTTAATATGGATAATCTTATTTGAAAGAGAGATATAACAATTCCCAATTTCTAATTGCTCCCGCTCATTCATTTACCTTGGTTGGCGGGATACCGCATATTCGCAGAGCGATGCGGTATAATTTCCAATAAAATTATAAATATCTAATGACAAAAAATTTATATGGATAAAAAATAATCATTGGACATTTATTGGGAATTAGAAATTAGGTATTGGAAATTTTTCTCTTGGTTCAGGTTAACCATATTTTTCCATCATCTCCAAAAAACTTTTCAAATCCTCATCTTTTTGCGACTCCAGCATTTTTAGCCCGATCCAGGCTTTTGACTCGCCGGATATATCGTTGCTTCCAATGGCAATTTCATAATCCTTTTTCAAACCATTCAGATATTTCAAATATTGGAAGCCGTATTTCTTGCCCAGTCTTTCCGCGAGAATCCCAATTCTGTTTTTAAACAGCCTTAAACGCTCTTCGGGAATATCAATTTTCATTTCGTCAATCGAAAAATTTTCTATTTTTACTAATCCTAATATTTCATCCCTGAACTGCCTTAACAAATCAAGCCCTTGCTGCCAATTGCTGAAAATAGCTCCGCCGATCTGGTGAATTTCGCCCTGATTTTTATTTTGCGCTCTATAAAGCTCAATGATGGCTTTGGCGAGCTCGCCGGTTTCTCTTTGTCGCACCAAATCTTTTTCGTCCAAGGGTTGCTTCTTGGTTAAAGCAGAATTAATGTCTTTTATCAAAGAAAAAACTTCGGCGGTTAGTCCTTGCAGCCCGGAAGGATATTCTTTGCTTTCTGACTTGAAAAATGATTGCTCTTTTTCCATATTATTGCTTGCTGAATTAATTATATCATATTTCCAAAAAAGAATGGGCAATATTTTAATCAACCCAAATCTTGGCATATAAAAACCCTGCTTGTTCTGCAGGGCTTATGTATGGACATTCACCTTGAATTTATGGATTTTCAATTTCGTCTTCCGCTTCTTCTTCGACGGCGGATGTTTCCGCCGAATGCCTACCCTCCTCCGCTGCGATCAGGTCAGGGTCTTCACCGGCACGAATCATTTCTCTCACGCAAAAGCCCCTCAAATAGCACATGCTCCCTCCTTATTCTTTTTTGATAAAAACAGGAAATCCGAACGGGGACTCAGCGCCTGTCAGGCAGGAATTAGAATTTCTGCGATTCCCAATATGACCGACCGCTATTAATCTCGCTTCCGTCACTTGGCTGCCTTGCGGAACAGATTCATCGCATTCTTGTTTTTCATTTTGCTCCATTGAATTTCCTTTCCGGAGATAAGAAATCGGGGGCGGTTCTGGACCACCCCCTTGGGTATGGGCACCGGGGGCGATGCATCATATGGCCGTCCGCGCATTGAGGACGATGCACCTGTTTCCGGCCCCGCTGAAAAAGGATCATACAGATCAATAATATATTAGCAAATTTTCCGGCGATGTCAATGATTTTTTTGTTTTTTAGATTAGCTAAAATAAGTATTACGATTATTAACCAGCAAAAAAATATGGCCGGATCATGCTGCGGAGGAGCGAAAAAAACTGCTCCCAAAAAAAAGAAAGCGCCGAAGAAAAAATAGGTGCAATTTAAAAAGCGGGCTCTTGGGCCTGCTTTTGGATTTAGGAACCGGGTTTTTGCTTTTGCAATAATTCTTTAGGTGGAGGAAAATCGTATTTTATTCCGCATTGCTGGCAAACGTGTCCTTCTGTCTTCCAGCGGTAATGATCTCTTGAGGCTGGCCCAAACGGCATAAGCTGCATGGGAAGATCGGAAACAAATTCGCCTTTAATTCTTAACTGTCCGCCGCATACAATGCATGTTCCGGTAACTTTGTCCCTATCCGGAATTTTCTGTATCTGCAACCTCTTTGCTACAGGATCTATTTCGCGTATTTTAGCATTTCGCCGTAGCTTGTCAACAATTTTTGGACTTTCGGCGCGATTACTGACCGGCAATATCCTTTTTCCGGGTTATTGCGGAAATATTCCTGATGGTATCCTTCCGCGCGGTAAAATTCCTTAAGCGGGGAGAGCTCGGTCACAATCGGACTATCGAATTCTCCGCTGGCATCCAGTTTTCTTATATACTCTTCTGCAGCTGCTTTTTGCTCATTGTCCGCATAAAAAATTACCGAGCGGTATTGCGTTCCGGTATCTGCTCCTTGCCGGTTAGGCGTGGTCGGATCATGGGTGGCAAAAAATATTTCCAGCAATGTCGAATATTTTATGGCAGCTGGATCATAGGTAATTCTAATAACCTCTGCATGTCCCGTTGCTCCTCCGCAAACTTCTTCATAGGCAGGATCTGGTATAGTTCCTCCGCTGTAGCCCGATTCTACGTCGACCACGCCCTGGAATCTTTCGAATATCGCTTCGGTGCACCAGAAGCAGCCGCCGCCGAAAACAGCAATCTTCAAATTATTATTTAAATTCATATGATTAATAATTTTCAATTTCTCCCGCTCTTTCATATTCCTTGGTTAGCGGGATCCCGCATATCTCCGACCTTGGCGGAATGCGGGATAATTTTAAATATTCAAACAATTTCCAATTCTACAATTAAAAAAATTCGTATTAATTCGTATCAGTAGTACGCATTCGTATATTAGTATCTCATTATTTGTATCCATTAGTATCTTTAGTACCATTAGTATATTGGCATCTGTTATCATTCGTATATTTCGCATGCATTCGTATATTGGCATCGCGTTATTGATGCAAGTTACGCGATTGGGGTACAAATTTTATAGACAATGAATTCACGCAATGCCTTGTATCCTTGGGCGTGAACTTCTCGCCGGTAAAAACGTGGCCCAAGTGCGCTCCGCAGTTTGCGCAAATTATTTCCGTCCGCGTGCCGTCCGCGTCGGGAAGGCGCTTGACTGCCCCGGCAATTTCATCGTCAAAACTCGGCCAGCCGCATCCTGATTTGAATTTGCCTTTTGATTCGTACAAAGGGGTATTGCATCTGCGGCAAACGTAAATACCTGCCTGATAAAAATCATCGTACTCTCCGCTATGCGGCGGTTCAGTTCCCTTGCCTACGATAATCCTTTCTTCTTCGGGGGTTAGTTTATTATAAATCATAAATATTAATTTCTAGATTTCCTGTTTGCCGACAGGAAGGTAATTTTAAATAATTTCTAAATGTTATAATTATTTGCATTATTTGTAGGGGATTTGTAAATTCTTGAAAAAGATTTGGGGCATTCGGATTTTCCTTCCATTCGGAGTATTCTGATTATATGATTATGCATATTTGTACTACATTTCTTCAATCGCATTTTGTTCGTATATGCAGTGTAATACTTTCACCCAGAATTGGGTGGTATGATTATTCTTCTTTTTGTAAAAAGAAGCAAAAACTTAGCGGTCAGGAAAAAATACGGGAAATTTCTTCGCTCCGTCCTCGAAAAAGCACAACTCCTCCCGATTTACCATGCTTTGCTATTGATTTATCGGGACTCAAACATGTGCTTTTCGAAAGCTCGGACTCCCGCTTAAAATTTCCACGAATTTCTTCTATGCCCGCGGGAAATGCATTTTATTTTTTTTATGAGTTTTGGATTTTGGTTATTTGTATTCCTGCCTGCCGGCAGGCTGGTGTTTAGGATTTAGTCCGCCGGCTGGTGGATATTCGTAGATTCGGATTATATCTTTCGGAGCATTCGGATTTTCATTCCATTCGGGATATTCGGATCCGCCAGCTGGCGGATAATTCGGAGCATTCGGATTATATTTGTAATTTTGTGTTATGCGTTGTGAGTTATGCGTTACGCGTTGCGCGCTTCCTCCATCTCCTGCCCTCAATATAAATTATCCTCCACCAGGTTTTGCCTAAAAAATAACCGCCGATAATGCCGCCTAATGCCAGGATCGCAGCAATTCGCTTAAAATCACGGATTCTTTGCAGCAGCTTCTGTTCGGAGCGTCTTTAGATACTGTGCAGGGAAAAAAGCAACTAATGCGCCCTGCGAAAAACCAAGCTTATTGCCCGTATGATTTTTTCATGATTAGGCTGATGAATGCTCCGAGATAATGACGGAAATAAAACCATAAAATGAATGACAGGATCATCAGCGGACCTGCTAAAAGCGGCATTAAGGTACCCTGGCAATTGCCAAGACCGTAGCAATAGATCAAAGCCAAAACCGAGCCGGCCAGTGGAGACAGGTAAGCGTAAAAACGCAAATGGCTATATTCGCTTTTATCCCTCTTCTTGCCGTATAAAAAAAGCTCTACCGCGACGAACGGCCAGCCCAGCCAGAGGAATAGCAGTGAAAAGCCGAAAACATCATCGGCCAGATAGGAATAGGCGTAGCGGTAAGACAGGAATAGCGGAGGAACGATAAAAACCAAATATAAAAGGATAGAATAGACGGCAAACCTGGCCGAAGGGCTCGGCATAATTTCAGCCTTATCGAAAAAGCGCGAACTTATGCCGATACCCACCGCGATCAGCGAGCCGGCTAACATGAACAGCAAGGCGTACTCTAGCATAGTATTATTCTTGTTGGTATTATAGCAAATCGCCTGTTTTTGTCCATCGACTATCCCATAGAATTGCATCTTTAGCGATTAAAAAATAACCGGATATAAATTTCCCCCGGTTATCCAATCGGCATGATGGCCGAATTTTTCAAAATTTCTTCAAAGAGCGCGCGCAGAGCGCGTAAGGTGATTTCGTATTCCAGGTCTTTCGGCGGAGGAACGTGGATAAAAATGTTTTTCGCGGGTTTATTCAGCGCCCGGCAATAGCGCGCTGCTAAATAAGCGGCAAAATTGCACAAATAATCCATTCCGCGAATTCCGCCATGGATTGCGAATGGCGTCCGGTCTTGAATTTCGGCCATGACCCTGGCTATATCAACGCTGGTCCTGTAAATCCTGGATCCATCCCTGACTATTATGCCTGACTGCCATTCTAATCCCTGATTATCCTTGCCGATCGCGATATTATAATAATCCGTTTCAACGGTAATCTTGCCGCATCCATCGGCTTGTCCTAACGAAATGACGAGGTCGGGTCTAAACCCTTCCAATTCGCGTAAAAAATCTTTTTTAACTGCATCCCATAATACAGGTATAACCAATGAATGCAGCTTGCACCCATCCGGTTTCCAACTGCCGAAAACATCGTTAATGATACATTGGGTGACATTTTCACCAGATTCCCTGAATGGGCCATAACCGGTTACTAATATCCGAAACAGCGGCTTATCCTCCATTATCTGCATGCTGATACTCCTTTTGCGGCATTCAATTTACCTTCCTAGGGAATCGCTTAAAAGACCAGCTATTTTATCGTTTAACTCCGCCTTTGTCAAATGCCCCCGGCAGGATAAGGTGAATCCGGACTTCGATATACGCGCCCCGCGATTAAAAATTTATACTACTCGAAAAAACTATGCTCCGTTTCTGGCGGAGCTTTTATTCACTTGCCTGGGTTGATCGTGTTGCCATGGCCGGCTGATCATTTTGAAATCTGATAATAAATATTCGTCCCGTTCGGTCCGGCATTTGAATTCAAAAATACACCGCTCCCGGAATTGGGCGCCGGAGAAGTAATGCTGAGCACTATCGGCTCTCCTTCATTTTCAAAGTTGGAATAAATTACGCAGTGGTCTTCCGGCGCTACCTGATAGCGGTAATTACTGGCCGTTTCCGTTCCGGTCTTCGGATCGACCGGCAGATACTTGGCTATGGCGGCATATTGCGGATATCTGGCCGTCAGTTCGGCTGCCAGATCCTTGATGTCATAATCGCCATAACCGGCGTCCGGCACGTAGCAATTGGAAGCATATAGAATCCTTCCGATTTGGGACAGGTCCGATTTTCTTTTGGCGTCATTGGCTTTTTTTCTGGCTCCGCCTAAAGAAGCGACGCTTAGCGTCGCGAGCACTCCGATGATCGCAATCACAACCAAAACCTCGATCAAGGTAAAACCTTTTTTTTGTTGTTTTTTGACGAAAACTACCATAAATATAAACTTCTTGATCAATCGATTTGCCTAAATTTTACTCCGCCTGCGTTAATAATATAACAGCCGGAAGGCTTTTCTACCCAAGTACCGCTGTTATAATATTGAACCCCGTTCATTTCCCTGCTGTCGATCATATGCACATGGCCGCAGAAAACCGTATCGGCCCCGACCAAACGGGCATAGTTTGCCGCCCCCTTGGCGACCTGGCGCACATTCCTTTTCCAGGCGGAGTTTTTTGATTTAAACAGGCTGACAAAATAATCTGAACTGTCAAAACGCTTTAATACATAATAAAAAGCAAAGGCGACCAGGCTGAGGATCAGATTGTCGTGCATGAACCTGTCGAACTGATGGCCGTGGATCGCCAAATATTTATGCCCTTTCTCCTGCCAGCTGTAGCTATTATAAACGTTCATGCCTAAAAGCTTGGAAAGGACGTTCATGTCAGGATCGTGGTTTCCGTGCACCCAAACCACTTCGCATTCCCCGGAAAGCTCGCGAAGACGGGATAAGACCTGCCAATGGCCTGTATGCAGCCTTTTCAAATTCAAGCCGTTAATGATATCGCCGTTCAATATCAGCCTTTTAAATTTGTATCTCGCGAGCAGATCAGAAATTTCATCGGTTCGGGTTGCCGGATCGCCTAAATGCAAATCGGAGATAACTAAAGTATCAACAGCTTCCTTTGTTGTTTTTGTTTTCGACGGCATAATTAAAAATAATAAAGAAAAACAAATCGCCCCTATTGGGCCGAAAAATGCTCTATTTATAATAACTTTTTACCTGGAAGATTATATAGAGCCCGATGAAGACCCCGATGAGCGACCAAATGGCGCTGCCGATGCCGTAGGTAAAAAGAACTGCATAGACGATCGAAAGCAGTTCGGAATAATAAATGTACCTCCAGCCTTGGATTTTGCGGTTCATCAGTCCGGATATGGACATCGCCATCAATACGGCTTGAACGACTATGATCATCATGCCTGAATAATAACGGGCGCCGAAATGCATGCCGACCATCATTCCCATCCCCGGGAAAAAAGTTCCCAAGCCAAATAAGGCCAGAATGGAAGGGATCATCAGGATTAAACCGATAATCATCAGCCATGGTGCGGCTTTAACGATCATTTCCTTGGCCTTGGGCGGCAGCGAGTAGGAAATTTTTTTAAGGAAAAAATCTTCAAAAAACTTTTCCAATTGCTCCATAGAATTATTTTAGTGAATAAATAATATTAACCGATGCCTAAATCGGCGAAAAAATTCTTTAATATTATTATAGCAAAATTAAGGAAATTAGCATAAAAAAACAGTCCCTCAAAGGGGCTGTATCGTTATAAGGTGCAAAAATGCGTTTACATGGTCCGGATAAAATCCATCCAAGTATCTCCATAAATCTCATGCATGCGAAGCGCCAGCTGGCCCATGCGTTCGGAAAATTCCTCAATGGTAGTATCAACGACTGAACGGTCAGCCGAAAAGGGATCGCAGCCATTGGCCCAAAGCGCCATTTCAGCAAGAGCTGCTAATATATTCATTATTTTCTCTTGCCAGGATATGGTTTGAATATTATTCGTTCAAGCCAAAAAATTCCCAGGCTTGTTTTAAAGTTCTCTTAAAATTTTCAATATCGCCATCTAAAATCTCCTTCAAATCATTTTCATTTATTGTACGGATAATGCGTTCATAGTGCGGTCTAAGATTTTTTTCCTCGTCGCTCATTAATTCACCCAGCCATTCAGGAGTATTTTTCGGATTATGGCTGTCGGCATATTCAAAAGTATGTGCGTTGATTGCATGATACTTAAAAGGCTTTTTGCCTCGCATTAATTCGGACAGCGGCTTTTCCGTGCGGATAATAGGGATAAACCGGTTGTACCCGCAGCAGCGTATAATGGCTTCCGTCCGTCATCGTGCGCACCTCCTCTGGATCAGCGCTTCATGGGCGAATGATAACTTCAGCCCCGACTCGAAACTTATGGGCAAGGCCAATGCCTTCATTATCGTATGTTAATGGAAATGGATCTTTCATGCAAGCTGGCGGCGCATACAGCCGAACGAGGCCTTATGGCGGCAGATCCGAAGCCTAAAATAAAATTATGACCCTTAGAAATATCGGGTCATAATTAATAGCTGTGTTCTATATTAAATTAGCAGAATAATTTCTTTTTAAGCTGATTAATCTGCGGCTTGCGATTATATTATTCCATAACGCAAATCATGTCGTTAACGGACGCCACATCCATCAAATAGGCCTCTTTCTGCAAGCATTTGTAGCCAGCTAGACAGTCGCTGTCGTTCCGGCAAATTTTGTGGCATTTGTTGTCTCCGATATTTTTTGCCGCCGAACAATCGATCGAAGGGGTGCAGGGAGTATCAAGTCCCTGGAAGCAGATAGATCCTTCGGCGCATCCGCGTCCGACATAAGTCTTAAAATCGCAATCGGCAAGCCCCAAAGGAACTGTTGGCTCGCCGGTTCTAGTGCTCTGTACGAAATAAAAAACAGCAACGATCAAAACAACCAAAACCAGGCCGGCGATCATGAAGGTCAAAATTTTTTTCTGTTGTTCCTCAATGAACATATGCTTATATCAAATTAAATAAAAATATGAACGAATATGAATTATACCTGGATAACCTGAACATTATTTATATTATAACATAAAATATAATGTAATCAATAATAATCCCGTCCGCCAACAATGCTAAAAAAACTAATATTTATCAGTTTTAGGCGCATAATAAGAAAAAAAAATGATTGTTCCCGCGTTTATTTATATATATGCGGATTTCTTATATCAATTTATCAACAGGAACTGATATCTGATATAACACTATAAAAATAAAATTTATTTTAACATAATAAAATCAGCTCTTTGATGGCTGATTTTGATAAAAGCTATTTATAAATTATCACTTCCGTGCCAACCTTTAGCACGCAGGCCAGCGCCACTCCTTCGCAATTGTGCATCCTGATGCATCCCCCGGTGACCCTCTTGCCGATTTTGGCTGGATCATTATTCCCATGGATCCTGTAGATACTTCCGTTGCATGTTCGATGGGACAGGCAAATTTTAAATGCACCCATATAATTAAGCTTATCTCCGGGTGGAATTTTGACAGGAAGATAAATTCTTTTTTTTCTTAGAAAGTATCGCCTGGTATGCTTTGTCGGATGCCACCACGGGTCAAACTCAATGCTTGTAATTACTCCTTTTCCCAAGGGCCGCACTACGCCAGGCATTGCAGAAGCGATCTCGTAGTTCCTGACCAAGCTTATACGGCCGTCGCGTTCCAGCAGGTAAAGCTGCATCTTGCATTGTGCCGTAAAAATTTCCAACCGGTATTTGTGCTCTGCCGAATTTAGCTTTTGCGGCAAAAAAACAGCGGCGGCAAAACATACGCCCAGAGTTAAAATGGAATTTCTCATCCCGCCTTCCTCCTTATTTAAATCAAAGCATTTTGCTTGCTTCAAACAAATATTACCGCCTGAAAAATTATTGTAAAGGGTTAAAAGCCAAATCTTGACTACTTGACAATTATTATAAAAATAATTATAAACTATTGACAAAATAATTAATTTATGATATTATATATTTAATTTGCTTAAGCAATCTGCTATTTACATGAGTTCGCGGCAATTGCTGCCGATTAAAGTCTGATCAATGTCTTTGGATTGTCGTGGGTATGCATCCAGCATAATTATCCCCATTCAACCCGGCAGATCGACTACTCAGTAAAGACGCGACCAAAAGGTCGATTGAAATTAATATTAAACAGATACATTAAGACCTTAATACATATGGCTACTAAAAAGAAAGTAGCTGCCAAAAAGGCTATGCCGAGAGGCAAAGCCAAGAAGGCAGTGAAAAAAACTGCTAAGAAAACCGTTGCCAAAAAAACTGCCAGAACGGCTGCTAAAAAGGTAACTGTCAAAAAAACCGCTAAGAAAAGCGCTAAAAAAGCAGTTAAAAAAACCGCCAAAAAAGGTAAAAAGTAATAAATTTCTTGTTATCTTTTTAGCGGGCGCGGATGCTGATGCTCTGCGCCAAAAGCAAGGCCCCGGAATCGGGGCCTTGCTTTGTTTGAATTTTGAAATAACATTCATTGGTAAGCCATTGGGGTTCGGATAATGCGAAATTGGCAGAATCGATATTGTGCATTTATAATAAAAGAAAAGCGGCTTTTATCCGGCCGCTTTTAAATTTGCGTCTTGGCTTTTTTTGAAGACAGAGCTATTAAAAGCATGCTTATTCTGCATCTTATTTTAAAAACTTCATGAAAATATCATACCGTTGTCCGCCAACCGAATACTTTCCCAGCTTTCTTTTAACGACCCAGAGGATTGGTTTCAGGTCATATTCTATCCCGCAAATATTAATCGAAAAGCCATCCCCCACTTCTTGGGCATACTTGGTCTGCTTGAAGTAGTCGGCAGGATAGATAGTCCCGTAAGCCGCATAAATCATAATATTTTCGTTACTCAGTTTGGATATATTCACAATATCGCACAGAGGCTGAACCCTGCCGTCCAGATATCCTATCAATGACCGGTGCGTCCTTTTACCTAAAGGAATTCCTTTTCTTACCTCATTCTCCCGGCAATCGTCAAATTCATGGGTGTGGTAAATGACGGCTTTTATTGATTTAAAAAATTCTTCCGGGCTTGCATATTTTTTCTTGGCGCCGGGAACGACCAATACATGTCCATGGAAAAAATCTTGCCAGCAAATTTTCTTAAACCAGCTTGCTGCATGCATTGCGGATATATGCTCTTCGATTATTTTCCCGAATTTTTTGCCAGGATAGCAGCGGTATAACGAATATTCGATTTGATATTCATCGTTATCGTCCGAATCGGCGAAATTTTTGAATTGTTTTTCGCAAGAGAGCCCCGGGTATGGATAATATTTTAAGATACAGCGCTCATTTTTAATCGCGCAGCCGAATAAAAACAGGGCTGCAGCAATCCAACACCAAAACATTTTAGCTTTCAAGGTCCAATCCCTCCTTTTAGCGAAATATTTTATCAACCGATAACCATGGGCGGTTCAACATCTTCGGGCAAACGCCGTTTGCAAAGCTTTTCCCTGCCGCAAAATATTATGGCAAAGCCGACCAATGCAAGCAGCGAAGAAGTTATGAAAGGCAAACTGACGTGGGATACGAATAGCAGGCTGGCCAAAGCCGGTCCGATTATCATACTGACGGACATTACCGAATTCAGGATGCCCAGAATCTCGCCTCTTTTCTGCGGATCGATGCCAGCCATCTGGCTGGTCATGACAACGCGCAGTACGGACTGGCCGACGGAAACTAACACCAAACCGATCAAAAACAGCCCTGGTATTTTCCAGGAATACAGGAAAAATCCGAAAGCCATGGAAACAAACATCATTAATTCCAACCGGCCTTCGCTGAAATTCCTGATCCAAAATCTTTTCAGAAAAAATCCCTGGTTCAACACCAAGACAACGCCGATCGCCGTTAAAAACAACCCGGCGACAAATTCGTTATATCCGAATACCCGCATTAAAAATAGCGTTAAAATTGATTGCTGGATTGAAATGGCAATGCCGAAAACAAACCAGGCTGAATATCCATAAATCAATAACTTATCTTTAACGGCTTTGATTATCGGAAGGAATGGATTCAGACTTATTTTTTTGCGGTGGTCCTTTTCTTTAACTTCCGTGAGATTGAAAAGAGCCCAAACGCAATTGAGCAGAGCCATACTGCCAACCAGCCAGAACGGGATAGTATGCCCCAATGAACCCAAAAGTCCCCCAATCATCGGCCCGACGATAAAGCCGACACCGAATGACGCGCCGATCAAACCGAGGTTAGCTGTCCGCTCTTTGTCGGATTTGGAAATATCGCTTAAATAGCTTTGTGCGGTTGAAATGTTTCCTGCCGCCAAACCGTCGATGATCCTGCCTAAAAACAGCATCCAAATGGAATTGGCTAAGGCAAAAACAAACCAGCCGAGCGAGGTGCTTAAAATGCTGATGACTAAAACCGGCTTGCGCCCGATCTTATCCGAAATTGCGCCGAGCAGGGGGGCGCTGAAGAATGAAAAAAATGCGAAAGTCGCGAAAAGCAGGGTAATTGTTATATCGCTGGCGCCGAAAGACTGGGCATAAAAAGGCAGAATCGGGATAACGATCCCGAGCCCTAAAACATCGATAAAAACGGTTAAAACAATAATTAATTTCCTTTGATCCATATCGTTTTCGCTCCCCCTTCTTCCGCCTGCCGGCTGCAATCGGCAAAATCAACGTCAAAATATAATAGAGATAAACATCCAGCTAATAATACCCGTCAGCCGTTTTGAGAAGTTTTACCAAAAAAAGGCATGGATAATGCCAACCAGCATCCATATTTGCCGATCCTAATATAGCACATAAATTGCTCAACATTAATCTTTTTCAGGAGCACCCAAAGCTTAATAATAATAACGATCGGCATAATTATCCAGCCAATCAAACTTGGCTGTACAAGGGCAAATAATAAAAATCCAAGGGCATAACCGACCAGCTAAAGCAAAAACCCCAATCCAGAGCCTTCAATCAGAAATTGTCTATTTTTTTTGCTTTGCATATGATTTTTAATATATTAATTATACCAAATTAGGTGGACATAATATATGAAAAAAAATATTTGCGTGCAATAAATATCTAAAATATGATGATTTATACATAAAATTAATTAATGAAGAAAAAAATTTCTTTTACGTATTATAAGGTAGAGACAATATAGGATTGTTCCATTAAAGCCAAGAAATGATTATACAGAGGTTTCAAAAATGACGCAGAAAATATATTGCCTCACGCCAAACTTAAAATGTTTGGCGACTCCCTTTTTTTGTAAGACAAATATACAAGCATTTGATGAAAATGCTTTTTTTATTTTTATATTAATTTATTTGTTATTCGCCGCTTTGCCTATATTTTTCGCCTATATTGGGTCTGGCCTCTTATTTGAAAATTTTGGTTTTTCATGCTATATTTTCAAAAATAATTTTGCTCTTTAAAATTACTAATGCAAGGAGCGGCCATGCATAACAGAATTTCTGATTTTCTTCTGATTATCGGTTTAATCTTGTTCGTGGCGGTCTTAATAATGCTGGGCCGATCATATTCCTTTATTATGCCTGAAAAATATAAAGGGCGCCTATATAATACTGCTGCCGATTTCGAGAATAACCGGCTGAAGCTGGTGCTATACTCGAGCGATGAGGCCGACATCGGAAAACATTTGGCAAAAATAATCAAAGAAAAGCATTATGCCGGGGAAGATGTTGAAAAAGAAGTGCTTGCGCTGCAATTGCATGCAGCCAAAACAAAAAAGGATTTTGAAGACTACGGCATTAACAAAGAAAAGGTCCATGCTGCGCTGATTGACGGTTGGACCAATAAAGCCAAGCTGCTTCTGGAAAAAGCCAGGCAAAAATGCTCTGCTTGCGATGTCGAAAAAGAGATTCAAGAATTCTTGCTGACCAGCCAAAAACTGGAACGATTAAATATTGATCTAGAAGCGCTTGGCACCAGCCTAGACGAGATATTCGACATCCTGCTGGAAGGATTCTACCAAGAGGCAATCGGCTATCTAAGCATGTCCGCGAGCAGCGAAGATGCGCTGAACAAAAAGATGTACTTAGAACTAGGATTATTATTTTTCAACAAATATTTCGAAATCGACAAAATCCGGCTAAAGGGGCAGTTCCTCAAGCATTTGCCGCTCTCGCCCGAAGCGCCTTTCTGGCAAAATTCAAATTTCCAAAACTTTTCGACCTCCGGTGCAGCCGGAGGTTTTTAAATAATTAGCATTGACATTCCGGGTTTTTTAGTTTACGATATATTTGTTGCCGCGGCTTTTACATAAACAGCTGCCGCATTCCCCGTTTCTGCTTACCCCCCCCCGGAACGTAGCTGCGGAAGCTGAAAGCTCGCACAACGCGGCACCCCCCATGTCGCGGCAACAATCAAAACAACCAGCCCCTATCTCTT
>CAZAFZ010000005.1:0-6066 GCA_964484745.1 uncultured Gammaproteobacteria bacterium
CAGTGCCAAGTCCGGCAGACGCCGAGTCCCGAAAAAACAGCTGAATATCCGGCCTTAATTAATAATGGCCTTATATATAAATTGTAATTGACGCGTCATGCTTCGTTTTTCCCAATTATCGGGCTCGGCTATTGGCGCAAAAAAACCCTGCATTTATCCGATACAAGGCTTTTAGTATTTATTTATTATAAAATATGTCAAAAAATTTATGCCGCGAAAAATATGAAAATTTTGCCAAAGATAAAACGGTCCAGGATTCATTATCTTTAATGTCATACGAATAAAAAAAATAATTTTTAAAGTCCCCCTTTTTGCTACTATAGAATATTACTAAATCTTTATCCTCGAGTCAAGAAATTTTTTAAGAAATTTATTTATAAAATATTGCGAAAAAGAATTTACGCATGTTTTTTCCAAGCAGCTATTAACAGAGCCGGCGGATTTTCCGCCGGCTCTGCTTAAAAAATAATAATTAATCCACAATCTGCCAACAGCTTGTCAACAAAATACGCTCGGCATGATAAGCCGATCCTGCCAGCTCGCCTTTTTGCCGGCTGTCCCTACTCCTCTACGCAATCGCTCATCATCTCTTCCGGAAAGCCGTTGTCCCTAAGCAGCGGGCAGCTGATCTGGCCGTTGCCGTCCAGCACCAATTCCCAATTGTCGCCCGTTTTTTTGGCGAAAAAATAGCCGCCGGACACCGGGCTGCGGTCTTTGTTCAAAAAAGCTACGCTGCCGCGGACATGATTTTCGGCCAATTCGCTGATCGTAATTTTCAGCGATATCTGCTGCAGTTTGTATTTTTCGGCAATGAGTTCGCGAATCGCTTCTCTTACCGAAACCTCCGGAATATTATTCCTGTTGAAATAGCCGCATTCGATCTTTACGGCCAGATTGTCTTCCGGCTGCTGGGCGGCTTCTTGGTTCTTTTCGGCGGGGCTGAAATTCAAGATACAAGCCATGTAATTATGCTGGTATCCGCGCAAGCCGCCGTTCGCGCCGTCAGCCACGTTATATAAGTCAGGCTCCGCAACCGAGTCCAGGTAATTCTCGATCCCGGTGATATCGTCCATTTTTAATCCTTGCGCCTCGTATGACACTCCTTTCACTTCCTGATCGGAAATTTTATTGTCGCCAAGATTAACTTTCCAGTTAAAAGCGGCTTCCCCGGCATCCGATAGCTCAATGCCGGTATTGGCCTTAATGCCGGCTGCCAGTTCGGCGGCCTCATCGGGACAAAATTCCTCAAAAATTCGCAGGCATTTCGATTCGGCTGCGCACCAGATATAGCCTGCTGATCCGATGCAGCCATGCTCATCGGCATCACCGCCGACTACGGGCTCTTCTGTATTATTTTGCTCTTGGTCGGCGGGCTGGTCGCCGGAAGGCGCATTATTATCCAGCCCGGATTGGCGGTTAAAACCGCTGTAAAAATAAATAGCCGACCCAACCATGCCCAATACAGCAATTATGGCGATAATTGCAGCTGTTTTTTTCATAAATTTTTGGTTTCCGAAACCGGACATCTTTCCGGCTAAGGAAAAAAGTAATTATAATATTTCCTATTTATTATACGTATTAACAGCTTAATCGTAACAAGGAATATGATTTGGCTGGCTAGGAGGCCTTTTCCTTGTCCAATTTGTCGATGCCGATGATTTTAACTCCATAATAAACCACCAGCGCGACAACCGTAAAATCTATCAATACGCTGATCAGGTCGCCGTAGAGGATTTTTGCCCCGCCCAGGCTGAACGAAGCCGTTTTCAATCCTTCGGTTGCGCCAAGCGCGATGCCTAAAACGGGATTGACCAGGTCGGCCACGATTGCCGTCACGACCTTGGAGACCGCTCCTCCCAGGATAAAGCCGACAGCCAGGCCGACCACTCCCTGCTCGCGGATAAATTCGATAAAGCCCTTCATGATTTTATTGAATTAATTGTAAATAACCCTAAGATTAGGATAGCATAATTACCTTTATAAGCAAAGAAACCCGCGGCTTTCAAAGGCGAACGGCAGACTTGTTATCGCCGCTGTATAGATGGCATTTTTGTTCAAAATTACTAGCTATTCGGTTGGAACGTGGTTTCGGTCCGATACGGAAGTGGTTTTACTGCCTGATCCGGGCAAAGCTTCCGTTATCAGCCAATGACCATCAACCCAATTCCCCGCTATCCCCTTCGGCTAGATAAAATAACCCCGGAAAAAATAAATATCCGGGATTATGCCAAGTTCATAGTTAGGAAAGATAAGATTCGGCAAAAACGGGATTTGCTATTCAGTATTCATTATAAAAAATATTACATCCAACAAAAAACAGCAAATATATTTGCTGTTTTTTGTTAAAAAGCTATGCCATTATTCGTTAAATGGCCCGCAAGGGCTGTCAACTACCGGGTCGCAAGTCTGGTTTACATAACCAAGTCCCTTGTCGCCCTGCACCTGCCCGCCGCCGGCAAAAACAGCGGAAACACTCAGGCTAAAAACAAAAACCGCAATGGATAAAATTGTCAGCAAAAAATATAATTTCTTCATATTTTTTTCCTTTATACATTAATATATTAACTGTTAATTTTTATTTCTTCCTTGCCCTTTGCTGTCCATGCCGCCACCCTGCCCGGAGCCGCCCCTCTCATTTTCTGAATTAATAATCTCCTCATAATTCGTTTTGCCCATACGCTGTGGCTCATAGCTTTGGCCTTGACGGGCCATCGTTCTCACGAAACTGCGCAAGTGATTCCTTGAACCTCGCATTAAATTTTCGTACACTAACGCTATATCGTCTTTATCGGTTTGGCTCAGATATTCCTCAAGGTCCATTATGTCAATCTCTTCAATCAGAGCGCCTACCTTCAAGGCCTCTGCCAAGGAACCTTCCCCTTGGGCCACCAAATCGTTATACAGGCCCGACAATATCTCGTCAGTGAATTTTCCAACTTCGTCATTATAGAAACTAATATCAATTCCATATTTCTCTGACAGACTGCGGACTGCCCCGATGTGCGTTTCTTCGCTTTGTGAAATATTATTGAAGGTTTGCTGATTCCATTTTTCGTAGAGCTTCCTATAAACATCCCGAGCCAACTTTTCTTCTTCCAACATGAACTTGATGCCGGTAATTTCATCCGTGCTAAGTGCTGCGGCTGAAGCTTGATTTAAGAATTTATTCAAAACCCCGGCGTCAAATTTAGTATTTCCTTCATCATCTACTTGCAAAATATTTGCTGTTTCATCTGCTGTTTTATTATTTGTATCATTAGCCGGTACCGAGGTAATATTTTCAGTTGTAGTCGTACAAGCTGTTAGCAAGGCAACCAGAAGTAATGGCAAAATGAATATTGTTTTTTTCATGTTTTTCTTCTTAATTATGCTGCCATAATAGATATTAGCATAAATATATTACTATGGCAAAAGCAATTCCCCGGTATCGGGAATTGCTTTTTAAATTTGCAGTGCGGTTCTGCGAAGCCGACAACGTTAATTCAAATTAATGCCATCACCGTCGCATGCTCCGTCTCCATTATTGTCAACGAAGTTTCTGCCGTTGCCGTTGCCCTGCCCCAGGCCTTGTCCTTTTTGTCCGCCATTTCCGCCACCATAACCCGATCCTGCTTTTTCACCATTACTGGTACGCAGGCCCAATTCTGCTCTTATTGCATCAGCTCCCGCCGTGTCGCCTGCCTGTCCCAATCTATGGGCTTCGGCAAATCGGGCAAAATTGCTTTCGTTTATTATCTGAGTTAATCGGCCTTTGCCTGTCATTTGTTCAGCCCAGGCCTTATAATCATTATTATCGAATGCCGCCTCCATGGCCGCATGCCTTACTGGCGTGCAATTCGGGCCTGATTTAGAGTAGTCGCCCTGATAGGCCGATACTGAAGCGACTCCAGCTGCTAAGATTAAAGTGAGAACAGCGAGGCTCACATATATTTTTTTAAATTTCATACGATAAATTTTTTAATGATAATTAAAGTGTTTCGGGCCCTCACTGATTACTACGCAAAGTAACAGAATTTTCTTTCTATTTAATACGGATATATGCCTGTAAACCATAAATCTGCTTGTTTTACTTACAGCCATACTAAAAATCACAACTGGCTTTAGCTGTGATTTTATTTGCACGGGGTTAATTTTAAAGGCGCGGAAACTGTAGCTTACTGCCGTTTTCGCCTCCCTGGCCGCACTTCAACGGAACAGCTCCCTGCTTTGCAGCCAAAGGGCCGCTTGCTTTCAATTTAAAATCTTGGCGGCAGCATGCCGAAATGGCGGAAAATTTCTGCTGATTTTAATTGATAAATCTGGTTCTTTATGCTATAAATTTCATAAAATTGCGTTGCGAGGAGGCAAACATGGAACTCCGCAGTTGCCTTAATGATCTAGGCGATGCGTTTGGCCTTTGCTGCCAACCGCCGGCATCCATTCCCATCTTGGTCATTTCAATTACCTGGTGGGCCCTGGTTGCGGTTTGCACCGGAACCAGCCTGCATCCGATATTGTTTTTTTTGGGATGCTTGCTTCTGTCAGTTATTATCTTATGGATAATTTTATCCAAAAAAAGAAAAATGGAAAAACCATTTTTCATTTAAAAGCATCTTTATAGGGGCGCGTCTCGGGATCGCCCCTTTACTATATTTTTAAAGATTCTTATCCAATCTTAACGGATTAAAAGCGGCGGCTTTCGTTTCCCGGACTAAACGGAGCCGGGCGGCCGGGAAATAACTGCCGAACCCGGCCAGCTCCGCTTCAGTTTCTTTTTCCGTAAGGCCTTTAGCGAAAATCCGCGCAATAAAAAAGCCTGATCGAGGCTATTTTACTGTTTTAAACCGAAATGCTGGACATAAAACGGCCGGCATAAAAACTATGTTTTCAGCCATCCGGCCTGCATGGAATTGTTTACATTTTCCTGGAATCATAAGCCCAATGCAGGACTGCCTGGCGCTGGCGCTTCCTGCATTCAAGGTCTCCCGGCCAGCAGTTGGACTTTATTTGGACTATATGGCGCCTGATGGCCAGCCAGCGCTTGATCTGGCGCTCGTCGTCTTCCGTGCGCCGGCCCAGATAATAGCGGCCGTACCACTGGAACCAGCCGCGCGGATCCTGCGGATGGATCCATCCTTTCTTTTGCCAGATCGAGAGCGGCTGGGAAGCGTCAACGCCGAAAAAATTCAATTTCTTATTATGGCCAGGAATTCCTTCCGGATGCAGTTTTGCGCCTTCATACCAACCCGCCGGAAACTCCTTCCGGCAATCGCGCAGATACCTGCCGCCGAAAACGCCGAGTGCCAACATCTGCTTCGGGGTAAGCTCCGGCTTGAAGCGCGGATCAAAATTCCTGCCTACAGGCTCTAAGAGCCTATAGCGGTAATTCTTCTGCATTTTATCGTTAACCCTGATTATTTTGCCTTGCATAATAATTAAGCGGCGATCTTGTGCCCGGATAATGAATTTATGATTGATCGCTGGCTTGGCTGCTTATCTCGCGCAGATAGAGGTAAAACGGCAGCGCAAAGGCCAGGCCGAATATGAATATTCCGGCAATCGGAGCCCAGATGTGCTTGGTTTTCAGCTTCTTTTGCTCAAGATAGATATAAACTGCAAGAAATGCCGCAGCGGTTACCGCGTCAATCGCGACACCGGCAGCTATCTTGTTGGCGAACATCTCGTTTATCATTTTTGCAATGTCCATGCCGTTTGCAATGCCCCAAGGTATGAATTGGGTTGAAGGCAGAATCGCCCCGATAATGGCAAACGCAAGGTATAAATTTTTTTTCATATAATTTTTAAAATAAACGGGATTATTCAAAATATCTAAATATTATCTGAAAATAATTAATTTCATTTTAAACGCTCCGGCAAAGTTTGGCAACAATGCAATTACTGCCCCATCTTACAAGGTAAGGCCTTTCTATTCCCCCTTCATTCAAGGGCAGCCTATGCTGATTTTTCTTTCTCCCCCTTCATTCAAAGGTGGCCTATGCTGATTTTTCTTTCTCCCCCTTCATTCAAAGGTGGCCTATGCTGATTTTTCTTTCTCCCCCTTCATTCAAGGGCAGCCTATGCTGATTT
>CAZAFZ010000005.1:6166-10031 GCA_964484745.1 uncultured Gammaproteobacteria bacterium
CCTTCATTCAAGGGCAGCCTATGCTGATTTTTCTTTCTCCCCCTTCATTCAAGGGCAGCCTATGCTGATTTTTCTTTCTCCCCCTTCATTCAAGGGGGAGATTAAGAGGGGGTAAAAAAAATTAAAAAACTGCTCTGCATAATGCAAAACAGTTTATATCTTTATTCGGCAAGGAACGTTCCCGCGCCCGTTTTAAGATCAATTCGTTCTGCTTTTCCGGATAAGCACCGGCTTAAGATAATTTGCGGCATTTTCCCTGCCGATAACCGGCTCGGTGAATTCAAAGCGGACAATATCGCCTTTGGAAATGCGTTTCCAGTTGCGCCAGGTCTTCACGCACCAAGTCGCCAGATACAAACGCTTGGATTTGAACCGTGATCCGCCGCTGACTCCCAGCAAATCGATCGTCGCTTCTCCCGGCGTGGGAACCGGCGCCTTTAGCATATCGCTTAATGCGGTAATGGCAGGCGGAATGAAAAAGCCGATCTGCTGCTTGTTGACGCGAATAACTTCCCACTCGTCATTTCGCATCTTGACTGCTTCATCATATGCCTGGTCGGGAGATATGGGCGGATTGCTCAAGCGCATATCTTCGCAGCTTATGGTTGCGCAGCCGAATAACAGGCAAAGAACAATAAATAAGCCAAAACATCTTATTGATAATTTCGACATAATACCTCCGGATCGTATCGAACTTCTTAGGCAATCCATGAATGGCAAAACTTAACATTCATTATTTTATAAGTCAAGCTTGCGATAAAAATTAATCGAAATTATCAAGCCTCAGGCTTTAAGCCGGAGGCTTCTCCAAATATTACAACCTAACATATTTCTACTTTGAACGCTTCGAATTGAATCTGGAAAAATTATCTTCTTGCGCTATCCGCCTGGCCCGGTTATCGATATAAACCGAACCGATCACGCCCAGGGCGGTAACCGTGATCCCGACGCCGGTCAGGATGAAGATGGCCGTGAACAACCTGCTCATATCGGTCGTGGGATGCAGGTCTCCGTATCCGACCGTAGCCAATGTTGAGACGGTGAAATAGAAAGAGTCAATCCAGGACCAGTCCTCCATCCAGCGGAACATGGCCGTTCCGATAACGAGCCAGATCAGGAGAGTTGAAATAGCTGCGACTCTTTTGGCAACATCATGCGATTTTTGGTTTTTTGAATATTTAATCTGTGTTTTGGCCATATTACTGCCAATTAGTGCTTTTCTTAATCCTTTCCTTTTTTGTCTTCAGGCCGCTCTTCGAAAGCGACGTCCAGCTCAATATTCCGATTGCCTCTTCCAATGCTTTTTTCTCTTCAGCGCTGAATCGATATTTATCCAGAATTTCCATTAAAATTTTAACTGCTTTTTTGTCGTCCATAGCGATTTATCATTACCCTAAATCTATCAAAAATACCCGCTGACAACAAGGGTTGAGCCATTGCATTTATCTGTAAAAACAGGATTTAGCAATCAAAAAACCGGGCTGATGCTTGTTCGTAAAAATTTAGCCCGGTTATAATTTGAGTATGATTAAAACAAATTAATATGGAATATTTTCCGCGATCGGCTTATGACGGCCGTTTCCATGACTCTTTGGAACAGCATTTTCCGATTCTAACAGCCAAAAAGCCGATAATCGCGGTCATCAAGGCCAATATTGCCATTTCAGCGGGTTCAAAGCCTGTTTCAGGAAGCTTCTGGCCTAAAACCATGGGTTTTCTGACATTTATTTGGGCTTCAGCCGATACTTTGTCATGGTTTAGCGCCGAAGCATAGGCAATGTTGGCGTACTTGCCGTCCTCGGCCGAGTCCGCGACCTTGACCTTGTAAGTTATTGCTTCTGATTCGCCGGGCGCTAAATTACCAAGCTCCCAAATTGCTCCGCCGCTTTCGTATTCCATTCCGGCCGGCAAATCATCATCGATCCTGACGTCATAAGCGTCCAAATTGCCTGCATTGGTGATAATTATCTTGAAATCAACTTTTTCTCCGGGCTTCACAGTTTCTTTACCGGCGCTTTTTTCGATCTTAAGGACAGGGGCAAGCTTTTCACCCAATACTTCCTGGCTGGTAGTCGATGACGGCAGTGGAACTGCCGCAGGCTGGCTGGCGGTCAAAATTACGGCCGGCGGATAGCTCGCCAGCTTGCAGCCGTTAGTGCAGTAATTTCCGGCCGTCACGCCATCATTGGCATCGCATTCTTCGCTCGTCTGGTTCTTTATTCCGTCGCCGCAATAAGCTCCGCCCCCGCCGCTTTGTTCGGTCCGGCAGGCGCTGCTGCATCCGTCGCCGTCTGCCAGATTGCCGTCGTCGCATTGTTCTTCGCCGTTGATTTGTCCGTCGCCGCATTTTGCGGCGTAAACCGTGATTAGCGCGCATTCATTGGAGCAATAAGTGCAATCCTGTCCGTAGCCGGGCGCGCATTCCTGCCCGTTGGCGCTGCCGGCGTCGCACTGCTCGTTATTGTTAATCTGCCCGTCGCCGCAGGACTGCTGGGGAATGCACTCGCCGAACATGCAGGTGGCGGGATCGCAGGTTTTTATACCGGCATATCCGCCTTCCGCAGTGCAAGACGAAGTAGCCGTGCCTTCGCACTGCTCATCATTCGAATTGACTTCGCCGTCCCCGCAACAGGGGAGGCTGGTCAGCGTGCAGTCCTGAGCGCATTGCTGGTGCTGTCCGACGCCGTCCGTTCCGTCGCACTCTTCCGTTCCGTTTTTGGCGCCATCGCCGCAATATTCCGCGGGCTGTAAAAAATTGCCGAAATCAATGTCTTTATGGTCCATCAGGCCTGGATCTATGTTGATTGAATAATTATTGCTTGCCGGATATGTCTGGATAAAAGGAGCTTTGTCCGCGTTCGCCCCTTCCTTTACCGAATACCCGCCGAAGTCCAAGCCATTGAAGCTATAGCAGCCGTTGTCTGTTTCAACGGTTTCCAATAGCGCTCCGCCGGAATCATGAAGTTCGATATCCCAGCCGGACAAATTATCGGTCTCGCTCGCGTCCCGCTGGCCGTTATTGTTCGCATCGCTCCATTTGCAGCCGCTGATCGAACCGTAGCAGATATACTTGGAAATCGAAGAATAGATGCTTTCCAGGTCGCTGCCGGCCGGGGCGAAATTATATGTTCCGCCGGTCAGGCTGGCGATGCTTTGCAGCATTGTGCTGTTGACGTCCGAACCCAAGCCGATCGTAAATATCTTATAGCCGGCCGCTTTGGAATCCCCTGCCATGGACAAGGCAAAGTCGATGTCCGCCTGGTTTTCGTTGAGGCCGTCGCCGTTGGGCTTGTTGGCCTTGCCGTCCGTAAGCAGTATCATGACATGGGACGCTTCGCTGCGTCCGTTGGCGCCAAGCTCGCCATTGCCTTGGTTGATGGCTTCGCCGATGTTGGTGGCCCCTGCCGCGGAAAGCCCATAAACCTGGCTGATAGTAGCGCCATGGTCGCTGGATAGATGTTTTTTAATAGTTGCCGTATCGGAGAACGTTACCAGGCCCGATTGGTCATCCGTGCCATCCAACAGGTTCAAAAAGCTGATGGCCGAACTGGTCGCGCTGTTGAGCTTGGTGGGAACAGCCGCTACATTTTTTAACACCGAACACATAGCCGAACCCGGTTTTCCATCGCATTTCTGGGAGCAGGTTAGCGATGAAAGCCCGTATTCGGTAAACTTACTCAGAGCGCAGGTTCCGCCGCTGCAAACCCTTTCCTGCCATTGACAGATGCTCGGGCTGCCCCCGTCGTTCATGCTTCCCGAAACGTCCAATACCAAGACGACGTCGACATTATTCGGGCAATAGCTTGAGACGGCGATTGCCTTGGCGCGCCCCGGCATGCTGAAAAGGAAAATGCTCAAGCCGTTG
>CAZAFZ010000005.1:10041-18179 GCA_964484745.1 uncultured Gammaproteobacteria bacterium
GCAAGCATTAAAACCAAAAACAAGCGGATAAAATTTTTAAATGGGTGTTTTTTCATATTATTTCTATATGCTTAAATATCTGTCTGCTTGAAAATTATCATGCAGGAAAAGCGCGCCGGAAAGCGTTTCCCGGTTTGCGGCTATTTCTTGCCCGGACTTTTTGCCGCTAATTTTTTGCTTCTCGCAATCATCAAAATGACGACGGAGGCGGCCAGTAATATTGTGGCGATGGCCAGCACGGCTTTTTGCCAAACAGCATAACCGTCCAGAAAGCCGTTCGTTTTTGTCCCCAGCACCTGCCGGACATCTTCCTCTCGCACCGTAAACCCGAAGCTATCGCTGACTTTCGGCTGGCCGTTGATTAAGAAGTCCATCTGGGCGACGTATTTGCCGCTTTCCAGCTTATTCGCGTCCAGCAATACTTCCGGTATTTCCCGCTTTCCGCCGGGCTTGACTCCGGATATGCCGTCAGGGTAGGGAAAAATAACATTGCTGATCTGATTATTGTCTTTCAAGATCTTAAGTTGAATCTGCGGAAATATTTCCACATTTCCTTGATTATCGTAGATAAACCTTACCGGCAGGTCGCTCCCCTGGCTGATGTCATAGCTTTTTGGGATTATTGAAACTTTGAAATCAATAATTTCTTTGTCAGATACGGTGATTTTGACTTCTCTGACCACTTCCTGCGCGATGATGGTTGTTGTCGCCTTTTCGCTGATGCTTTTATCAGCACGCTGGTAAGCTACGATCACGCCCGCGTAATCCCCGTTGGCCAGATCGTCGGGCAGCTTAAAACTTGCCGTTAAAACCGATTTTTCGCCGGTCGGGATAACAACGGTTGTAGTCGCGTCCTTTTCGTCAGCCGCCGCGTAAAATTTCGTCCAGTCGGAAATACCGCCGCGGGCGCTGACATCCACGACAACCTCCCTGTCTTCGGTATTAATTATGGTTACGGATTGGGCGTACTCCTTGCCCCGCAAGGCATTTTCAATGTATATGGGCTTTGTTATCTGCCCGATAGCTTTACAAGAATTCATATAGATTGCATAATATGCAACCAAAATAAAAATAGGGACTAATAGCTTTGCTGTGCTCCTGTTCATAAAATTTAAATATTAAAAATAGAAATCATCTTATTTAAAACCAAAATAAAATATTTGTCAAGAGCGCTATTACTTATTTTTTGATTATAAAAATCCTATAAAAAAATTCAGGAGCGGTTAAAACCGCTCCTGAATTACAACTAATGGCCTTAGTCTGTATTTGTTGCTTCGCAGCAAAGATGTGGATCCCAAACTGCGGTTAAGGTCATTTTACCGGTATAGCTATTTCCATCATGTCCGGGGGGGAATTTCTTAACCCAGATGGAAAAATCCATTTCATCCAATTCGGAAAGGTCAAGCGCATCTTCCAGCGTAGTAGTCGCATACGGCGAATATATCGCGAACGGAGCGTTGCTGCCTACCCTGGCGTCATATTTGACATTATACAGGCCGTCGGTCATTCCAAGGCCCATATCGTCCTGCCTAACCTGCATTTTCAGCCTGGTATTGCCGACATTCCTCACTGTCGGGAAAAGTGAATTGGCTGGATCCCAAGTCAAATCACCAGGGATTTTCTTCGGGGTATCCAATTTAACGTTTCCGTAGCTTACCGCAGTGAAGTCGGTTTCGAATGCGGTTAAATCCAGATACTCGAACTGGTTGTCCAGCATGCCGTCAACTCCTGCATTGTCCTGGGCCATTACGGTCACCTTGTAAGCTCCGGAAGGATCTTCATAGGACAGGTCCTTGGTTGCGCAGAAAACATAAGCGGTCTCTTTCATCAGTTCTCCGTCTGCTTTGCAGATCTCGTCATAGTTATAAGTTCCGTTGAAAGTCGGCAGGTCATAATTGTTAGTCCTGATATTATTGCAGAACAAGTCAATTCCTGCGGTTTTCTCAAGCTTTTTCATCTGGTCTTCCTGCATGAATTGCCCGCAGCCCAATCCTGACTGGTCGGGTAATGCAACGTGGCTGTCGCCCAGCGCGATCCCTACGGGATAATATACGTCTGCATAAACCCCGTTGATATCGGCCATGCCGTCCGGATCGGTTACAACGGCGCAGATGGTGATGGATTTGTTAACCTGATATTGTCCGGAAGGCGTGAATTGCGCTCCGGCAGCCGGATCGTCATCGGTTCCGGCCGTGCCGGGGTTCATTTCCCATTTTGCCTTGACAATCGGAGCTGTTCCGCTGCCTTCGTCCCTGGTAAAGCCGGTTGATACATCAGCGGCCGCTACCGGCATGACTGCCAGCGAAAATAAGGATATGATTGTTACAATGAAAATTGATTTTTTCATATGATTTTATTGTGCCCATTACTCCTCCTTATTATTTTTTGCCCCTCCTTGATTGCCTCGGGCAATCTCTGGGCGCAAATTATTTTTTACTCCCGCTTATAGCCCGGGTTGGCTTCGACCTTTGAATAAATATTGATACAATTCAATTTATCATATTTTTAATCGGTTCGCATATTGATTGCAAAAGTTTGATAACGCTAGCGTTCAATCCGATGAAACACCACAACATTTATAATATACTGATGCCAGATATCTTGTCAAGAAAAAATACCTAATTATACGCAAATTTAATACTATAATTTTTTATTGCTTGCTTGTCAAAATTATTCTATAGAATACCTCACAAGTGTATGCCACGGCTTACCCGCCGCAATAAAAAATCAGCGCTTGATTGGCTGAATCAGAATGAAAATCCGCCCTGCCTATGCAAGCGGGCAAAGGAACCAAAGCGCATTTATTTTCGCTATCGATCCAGGGCATGCGCTTAAACATTAGATTATAGCATAATGCCCATCGTTTTCTTGCCGTTTTTTTCCTTCAGACGCAGCATGTCCGAATGACCGATGCGGCTTTAATCTTATTTTAATCCTTTACCGGGGGGATAATAACAATATTGATTTGACTAAACCGGTAAATTTTTATAAAGTACTCGGGCTGAAAGTTAACAGGCGTACGGACTTATGTTTCGTAAATCGCATGAGCCTTGTTAACGCTAATCCTAATTACTCATGGGCTAAAATTAAACCTAAAAACTTAAGGAGGAATTTATAAAGGAAAAAGGAGGAAAAAGGGAGGCTTGGCGATTGTAATAAATACTAATACAAGGAGGGGCTGGAGCATGATTATGCATTTTTGTATCCGCCATATTTTTTCAGAGCTTGTTTCAAGAAGTTTTATTATTAAACAAAATATTCGTTTATAAATGGGCGTAAACGAATTTTTTATTCACCCTCAATGTCCGGGCGTTACTTATCCGTTATAATTCCGACACTCAACGAAGAAGGCAATATAAAAAACCTGATAAGCAGGATTGATGCTGCTTTGCGGTCGGAAGGCATCACTTACGAAATTATTTTCGTCGATGACCATTCGGTTGACAAAACCAGGGATATTATTGCGGAGCACATGGCAGACTACCCGATTTCCGTTTATCTGAAAGCGGGCAAGCAAGGGAAAGCCTTCTCAATAATTCAAGGGCTGGCCTATGCCCGCTACGGTTACATAGCTTATATCGATGCGGATCTGCAATATCCCCCGGAATCGCTGCCGGCCATGCTGGCCGAAGTGGAAAACAATGTTGATATCTGCGTTGCCAACCGTGCGCAGCGCACCGAAAGCTGGCATAGGAATTTCATAAGCAAGGCCTTTTCCTCGGTAATCATGCGCTGGCTGCATGGATTTGACTTGGACGTCCAGGCCGGAATGAAAGTTTTCAAGCGCCAAATAGCGGAAGAAATAAAAATCTGCCCCTCGCCCTGGACCATTGATCTGGAATTGCTCATCAAGGCCAGAAATTACGGCTACAAGATAGGCGGACTGGACATCCATTTCGCTAAAAGGGATGCCGGCGTATCCAAACTTCCGGTCAAGAACGCGATCCTGGAAATTGGCCTTAACGCCCTTAAGCTTCGCTTCAGAAAAATTCCCCCCCTGGCTATCGCCCCTTCGGGGGAAGCGGGCATGACCGGCGCCGGCCTGGCCGACGAACGCCAGCGTTTCATCACCCATACGACATTATCCGATGATCTGTCGGCTATCCGCACTTTTGCCGGCTGGCAAAAATACCTGCTGATTGCCCTGGTCCTCATCATCGGTTTCGGCTTAATAAGCCGCCCGCTAGCCGCCGGCGCCGTTCTGGTCGGCATTCTCAGCGTTTTTTATTTTATTGACATGCTTTTCCACCTCTTCATAGTATTGCGCAGCTTGAAGAATAAGCCGGAAATAACGGTCAGCCGGGAAGAATTACACGGCCTGGAAGACGGCGATCTGCCGGTCTATTCCATTCTTTGCCCGCTTTTCCGGGAAAGCCGGATTTTGCCCATTTTTTTGGACGCAATCGATAAGATCAATTGGCCCAAGGATAAGCTTGATGTGATCCTGTTGCTCGAAGAAAACGACCCGGAAACGATATGGGCGGCCCGATCGCAACCGCTGCCGGATTACGTCCGGACGATTATTGTACCGAACTCGCAGCCGAAAACAAAGCCCAAGGCCTGCAATTACGGCCTTAATTTCGCGCGCGGCGAATATATCGTAGTCTACGACGCCGAAGACGCGCCGGATCCCTGGCAATTGAAAAAGATCTATCTCGGCTTTCAGAAATCACCGGAGTCGGTACGCTGCATCCAAGCCAAGCTTAATTATTACAATCCGCATCAAAACCTGCTGACCAAACTGTTCACGGCCGAGTACTCGCTCTGGTTCGACGTGACCTTGCCGGGTTTGCAGTCGATCAACACCGTAATTCCGCTGGGAGGCACCAGCAACCATTTCTATACCGGGGATTTGGTTAAGCTTAAGGGCTGGGATCCGTTCAACGTTACCGAAGATTGCGATCTGGGAGTAAGAATTTTTAATGCCGGCTACCGGACGGCGATCATCAATTCCGTAACGCTGGAGGAAGCCAATAGCAGCCTTAAAAATTGGCTGCGGCAGCGCTCGCGCTGGATCAAGGGCTACATGCAGACCTATCTCGTCAATATGCGCCGGCCCGCCTCGTTTTTCCGGAAAAACGGCGTCCATGCCTGCATTTTCCAGCTGGTTGTCGGGGCCAAGATCGCTTTCCTTTTCATTAATCCGCTGCTTTGGGTGGCAACCGCTTCCTACTTCAGCTGGCGCGCGACGGTTGGCCCTTCGATCGAAGCTTTATATCCTTCGGTGATCTTCTATCTTGCCACCGCCTCCTTGATTTTCGGCAATTTCGTATATCTGTATTGCTATATGATCGGCTGCGCCAAGCGCGGCCATTGGGAACTGGTAAAATACATCTTCCTGGTGCCGTTTTACTGGTTAATGATGAGCGCCGCGGCCGTAGTATCGATTTACCAGCTGTTTGTCAAGCCTTATTTTTGGGAAAAAACCGAACATGGCCTGCATTTGCCCGAGGCCGTCCTGCGGACCGCGCCGGAACCGGCTGGCGAAACGGTTCTTGCCCCCGAAAGCCGGCCGGCTTTTGCCGAAAAAATAATTGCTTTAGCCGGCTGGCAGGCGATCAGCAGTCCGGCTGGCTTCCTCATTTTAGCGGTGACTTTTTCAAACATGATCAATTTCGTGTTCAGCGTCTGGCTGGGTCGCGTCCTGGATTTTGAAGCTTTAGGCCTGGTGATCTTCATTAATACCGTCTGGTACGTAGTAATGATCTTCGCAACCTCGTTCGGTATGACCATCAACCATCAAGGCGCTTACCTGTCCGGAGCGGGCAATGCGCAGGCCAGCTTGGCTTTCCGTTCGTCGATGGTTTTGAAAGGGCTCCGCATATCTTTGTCTTTCGCTTTGCTCTGGCTGCTGCTTTCTCCATTTTTATCCGCTTTTTTCCATATTTCCAATCATCTGATCCTGTTGGCCGTGGCTCCGATCTTCCCTTTTGGCTTGATCGTTTACGCTAATGTCGGTTTTTTCGAGGGGATTTTGAAATTTCGGAGCGCCGCATTGATACTGATGCTGGAAGCCATCGCTAAATTGGCCTTTGCCGGTCTGTTCGTGTTCATCGGTTTGGAAGAATGGGTTTTCGCATCCATACCGGCAGCCGTTACGGCAGCGTCGCTGTTCTCGATTTTACTGATCAGGCGCAAAACTGCTTCCGTCCGGATTAAGCAAAAATTTCCTTTTCCCGGAAAATTTTTCGCTTCTTCGCTTTTGGCCAGCTTATCCTCCGTATCATTTTTGACTTTTGACATCATCTTGGCCAAGCATTTTCTCGAGCCGGCAGCCGCCGGACAATACGCCCTCCTGTCCCTGGTCGGCAAAATAATCTATTTCGGGGCTAGCTTGCCTAATTTTCTCATGATCACCTATGTCAGCCGCAACCAGGGAATCGGCCGCGATTCAGGATATGTCCTGAAGCGCATCTTTCTTGCAACCTTGATCCTGGCGGCAGCCGGAGTGGCCGTGTTCGGCTATTACGGCCGGTTTACCGCGGCATTTTTTTTCGGAGCAAAAATCGGCGCCGTTTCGCGCTATCTGCCCGACTATGCCCTCGCCATCTCCCTATTTACCCTGTCTAACGTGATCGTTTCATACCGCCTCGCCCTGAAGAATTATTCCTATTCGGTTGCCTCGTTTATGTTTTCGGTTTTGCTGTCGGTCGGCATCCTGTTTTTTCACGCCTCAATCGCCGATTTCGTCAATATGATCATGCTTGCCAGCCTTGCTTCGTTCGCGGCGGTAGGAACCATGCATTTGTCCCAGGAGTGGGCGGACATCATCAAGCGCAATATTGAGGATTTTGTCGGCCTTTTTTACGGCCGGATCATTACTGGCGCCCCGCCCGCAGCCGGCAAAATGCGCATTTTGATTTTCAACTGGAGGGATATGCGCCACGTCTATGCCGGTGGTGCGGAAAAATATATTCAAAAAATAGCAGAAAAATGGGTAATACAAGGCAATCAAGCGACGATTTTCAGCGGGAACGACGGCTTTTCCAGCTTCAATGAGATTGTAAACGGTGTGGCGATTGTCAGGCGCGGCGGGTTTTATTTCGTCTATCTTTGGGCCTGCCTCTATTATTTCATATATTTCCGCAGCCGGTACGACCTAATTATCGATTGCCACAATGGCATACCGTTTTTTACGCCCTGCTATGCCAAGGAGCCGGTTTACTGCCTGATGCACCACGTACATCAGGAAGTGTTCCGCCGGTCTCTGATCAAGCCGTTGGCCTGGATTGCCCTGTTCCTGGAAAAAGCCCTGATGCCGCTTGTCTATAGGCGGGTTAAATTCATAACCGTTTCCGAATCAAGCCGCAAAGAAATATACGATTTAGGTTTGGGGCGAATGGGGATTTCGATCGTCAATCCGGGAGTTGATCTTGATTTTCTGCGCCCTGGCGAAAAAAGCCCTTATCCGCTGATTTTATACCTCGGACGGCTGAAAAAATACAAGTCGATAGATATACTCATTAAGGCTTTCAACGTGGTGCTGGCCGAAGTTCCGGAAGCAAAGCTGGTGATTGCGGGAAGCGGCGAAGAAAAAGAAAGGCTGGAAAAACTGGCCGCCAACCTGCAGCTGAGCAGCAAGGTGTCCTTTGCAGGCAAGGTAACGGAAGAAGAAAAGCTGAGCCTGCTGCAGCGCGCCTGGGTAACCGTCAATCCGTCTTTCATGGAGGGCTGGGGCATCACAACGACGGAATCCAATGCCTGCGGTACGCCGGTAGTAGCTTCAAACGTTCCGGGGCTGGTCGATTCGGTCGTAAATCCGCATACCGGCCTGTTGGCTGAATACGGCAATATCGCTGATTTTGCGGAAAAAATCAAGTCCATCCTGGCTGATCAAGGATTGCGGAATAGAATGAGCCTGTTCGCGGTCCTGCGGGCGCAAAATTTCAATTGGGAAAAATGCAGCGAAGATTTCTACAGCCTGATCAATTATAAAGTGCCCTAAATAAAGCTTATGGAAAATATTGCGCGCAAGCCATTGCGCATCGCCATAATCGATCTTGATGATATCCGCAACCCGCTGCTTAACGCCGGGCAGGCGAGATCAACTTATGAAGTAGGCAAAAGGCTGGCCAGCCGGGGGCATCGGGTGGAGGTGGTTTCATCCCGTTATCCGGGCTGCCGGGACCGCATCGAGG
>CAZAFZ010000006.1:0-12655 GCA_964484745.1 uncultured Gammaproteobacteria bacterium
GAATTTCCGTACGCTTCTGGGAAGGATATTCGCTCCCCTATCATTGAATGCGGCATTATACTTCTTCTCGCCGAACATATTATATACCTCAATCAATCCGTACGGCTTAATGTGAACGTTGCCCAAGTTTTCAATTCTGGTTATAAAATTCACTTGTGCGGGAACGCCATACATGCCTTTATCTGATTTAAAATCCTTAATCATGGCATTTTCATCGACCGGACCTTTAACCCTGAAAAGGAGCAGGGCGGCTGCCTGATGGGCGGTGGTTACGGCCGCGCCTTTGTCCGCGGATTGTATGTCTGCATCGCCCGGTATAGGCCCGATTACAACCGCTCCATAATAGCCGCCCGGTCCGGAGTTCTCTGGTACTGCGACACGGAAATCGATAGTCTTTTTTTCTCCCGGCTCAAAACGGAATGAATTCTGGTCAACCTGGATCCAGGAAGACAGATAGTAGCCCTCTTCGCTGCCTGGTTTTAGCAGCTTTGGCTGGCCCGATTCGCCCTCGGCCTTAAAATCGCGCACGAAAAAATGCATTTCTTTGGCCGAATTTGATTCATTGACCACGTCGATCTTTTCCGAAATGACCTCGCCCGGATCCACTACCTGCTCGAATTTTATCGGGCTGATCTTGATTCCTTCGCCGCTAATTTCGTTTTGGTTTTGGGCCTTTGCGCCGATGAACGGCAATAGCAATAATATAGCAAAAAATGCCAGCTTTTTCTGCATAATTTAAAAGCTTGAACATTACCCGAAAATAATTTGATAGCCAAACCAGACGACAAGGTTCAAATTGATGCTGGTATTGATTTAACGGATAAATTCAAAACAAATGGTTACTTAATAAACCAATATCTTGTCATAATTCTACCAGTTTCAGTTGTTTATTTCAAATTTCTCAATAAAAAGAAAACTTCTGTGGTAGCCACCTGTACAGAAGTTTTCTTGTTTTTTTATCGAGAAAGGCTAATAAGTCGGAGTGCAGATATAAGTAAGGGTGTTCGTGTAATCGCCAGCTTCCTGCAGGGAGGTAATTTTTATCGAATAGGCAACCTGTGTCGATCCGACATCCGGACCTGACCCGTCAGCAGGACCATTATGGTACATCACTTCGATCGGATATACTGGATCTGTAGTCAAGGCATTGGGAAAGCCCTTATAGTTGCCCGCTCCGAATGCTCCGCCGTCAAGCGACGAATCTTCGGAAGTCAAGCCGAAATGTCCGTAAGTGTTTTCATCGTTCAAATTTGCCACTGGATCAGCCCAAGCCACTGCTGTCGTTGAGGCGGCGTCTCCTTCTATGAATGCGTCGATATCGGAACCGTTATCAGAAGTCAAGTTGCGGTTCTGCTGCACGGTTACGGTAAACCCTCCGCTTGCATTGGTTGTCACCGATAGCTGTTGGCCGATCGTAGTCGTTGCATTATAATCCAACGCTCCGAATGGAATGCTGTTGGCGGTTGATGTTGCGTTTGTCGTAGCTCCGTTGACGTTCGTGTCGGCATCCAAGCCGGTTATCTCGAATGTCAAGGTCGAAGGTACGGTGGCCGTAACGCTTACTCCGTCAACGATCGCTACCATCATATCTCCTTGCTCAATCACGGCTCCGCCGGATTGATGCGTTTTGATATAGATATGATATGTGCTTGATGCCGATGGATTCGTAACATCGTCGATCGTGATTATATACGGAGTATTAGTGGCTACCGTATCATCCGCAGTGCACCTGAATGTTTCAGTCGTTGTCGCTAATATGCCCCAGGGGCAAGTACCGGTAGCAATGTCTCCGAATTCGGTCGGCAAGGTTACTTCAACATATTCGTTTGCCGCCAATTCGACATTCGTAGTAAATTCTATTGTATGGGTAGCGACAGCGCTCGGCCCCGAATCGCTCAAAGTATCGCTGATATCTTTTAGCGAAGCGGCGTTTGCGGGATTAAAAGCTCCGTAAACAGTAAGCATGGAAAGAATTATGGCAATTACAATAAATAGCCTGAAATTCTTGTAAATTTTTAGCATGGGGATATAATTTTAATTTTTATCGGGCCGCTTAATTCTTGTAATTAAAATAAATTGATAACAAGCTTCGACCTGATTCCTTTTAAGGGAATAACTTGTTAATAATGTGTTTATTATAACATTTTTCTTTGAAAAGCAAAAATGCACGAAAGGAGACGTGCATTTTTATAAATATATTGGAAAATATAAGCTTTTACCGATTTTATCAAAATTCTTTTGTCCTGTTATCAACAAGATTCTGATCTGTTTAATGGGAAGGCGGCGAAAACTTATTAACAGCATCAAAGAGGGCAGTGATAAGCCCTCTTTGAAATTCGATTATAACTTGTTTAGTAGGTTGGCGTACAGATATAAGTCAACGTATTCGTATAGTCGCCGGCTTCCTGCAGTGGGCTAATCTGGATTTTATAAGCAACTTTGATATAACCCTTATCCTGAGTAGATCCGTCGGCGGGACCGTCATGTTGCATGATTACCATTGTATCAGCGTTGTTGAGACCTGCGAATTTTCTACCGGTAAAGTCAGAATATCCCGAACCGCTTAAGTCTGAGTCATCGGTAGTTAAGCCCATGTGTCCGTAAGTATTCGGCATGTCAAGTAAATTAAGCGGAGCTACCCAGGTAGTCGGTGAAGTTGATCCGGTATAATCCTGGGAGTTGTTAAAGCTATTGATCGTTGAACTTGAATTGGACAGCAGGTCATGATCCTGTTCTACCGTTACGATATATCCGTCATCAGCATTGGTTGTAACTCGTAAGGCTTGGCCCAGGGTAGAAGAGGAATTATAATCAAGCTGGCCGAATGCCAGGGTTGACGTTCCCCCGAAGCCGGTGGTTGTTTCGCCGTTGATTATTGTTGAAGTAGGAACGTTCGAAATAGTGAACACTAAAGTAGCCGGAACTTTGGCGGTAACAATGACTTCATCAATAATCGCTACTTTCAAATCTACCGCTTCAAGCAATCCGCCGCTGTTATTATAGGTTTTAAGATAAACGAAATAACTGGTTGGGGTTAAAGCGCCTGGATCAGGATTTGTCACGTTAGTTAATATTAGCGAATGTTCCCCGGTTGTAGTTCCTGTCGCAAAAGTACACCGATAAGTTTCCGTATTCGGTATGCTTGGCGCTCCTCCTCCTTCGCAAGCTCCGCCGGTAATATCGCCAAATTCATCTTGCAAGACAACTTCGACATAGCCGTTTGCGGGAATTGCCACGCCGTTGGTAAACAAAATAGTGTGGTTGGCAGGAGCTCCACGATTTGAATCGCTTAATGTGTCGCTGGCATTAGTTAAAGAAGCTGCATTTGTAGCCTTGGGCAGAGGTGAGATGATGAATATAAGAGAAATGATAGACAAAAATACAAGTATTTTTTTTATTTTTTTATTTTTTATCATATTTTTGTTTTATTTTTATTTAATTTTTGTTTTTCAAGATTCGACCTTTCTGGTCGTCCCATTTTTATTATTAAAAAACGCATGGGGACAAGAAAATCTTGACTTAAGTTTATTATAACACGCAAACTAATTTTTTTCCAGTGGATATGTGAATATTTTTTATAAAAAACAATAAATTATTTAATATTAGTAATATTTAATAATAAGGCACTGCCAGGTATTGAATGATAGAAGTATAGTCGCCAGCTTCTTGCTTGCTGGACACATTAATTTTAAAAATAAAATCAAAAATATCGCTAACAACAGGCAAAGGATTATAACCGATTTCCTTAGGAGTACTTTCGAATTTGGCATATCTGTCATCAAGCAAAAACCGCGAAGGATCTGTGCCTGATAGAGAATAATCACCGCTATGATAACCAAAATCGCTTGGATCAGCTAATGTTGGCCAATTTCCCGGATTTTCATTAGGATAAGCTATAGGATTGATAATATTTCCGTAACCAGAAGCCATGTTTCCATTTTCTTTGACAAACAACCTATATCCTGACTCAGCATTAGTGGTAATTTCCAGTCGTTGTGCTGCCTCGAGCGGATTATCAAATGAAATAGTGCCGTATGATACGCTTTGTGGATAAGTGTCAATATCTGTTGTTACTCCTTCCGTAATAGTACCTGCAGGCAACCCACTAATTCCAAGAGACACAAATCCATCTCCTGCAGTAACGCTTGGATAGCTATATGGGCCTATATTTTTAGCGATTGGTTTTTCAAAATTCCTGTAAACACTGTAATATACTGCATAGCCCCTGAAATAATAGACGGTTCCTGATGCCGCGCCATTATTACGCAAAATAAATTCATATTCCACCGGCGTATTTGCCGTATGGGCAAAGCTTGATGCGGATATTCCGGATTTATTATATGTTCCGAAAGCTGCCGCATCAGGCAGCGTGGTGGAACTGACCAATGAGTTATCTTCACCGGCGCCATTACCGTAGTTCCAAATTGATGTGGAGGAGCCGTTTTCTCCTACAAAATGAATATCTCCGGAAAAATCCGAATAGGTTGAATATTGCAGTCTGATTTTTATGTTTTGTCCGGTTATTCCATCCAATTCATTGAATACTATCCTGAGTTTGGCAGTGTTATTCTGCCCAAAATTATTGGGTGCAAAATTCATTGGAGCAGCCGAATACGTCGGAGTTTCGTTCTCTTCGTCGTGGAACCATTTCCAGTTCTGGCTGGCCGGATTATAGTCTGGGCTGTCATCCCAGGTCAAGTATCCGCGCGGATCTCCCGGATCGCTGTCATTTTCTTCTCCATCAAATCCGCCGTAATGCCCGGTAAAGCTCCAGCCGGTAACCGGAGTTCCGGTTAACTTTACATTATAGCCGGTTATAGCTGATGTTGTGGTGGCGAAACGGCAGCCTGTTGTTGTCGCGGCCGGATTCGCATCCAGGACGCTTGCCGTGAGGGAAATCAGGCTTCCTCCGTTGGCATACAGCTCATAATCACCGTAGCTGAGGGAATAAACCGACGGCGCGCCGCTGATATTCAAGCCGTTGGCATTCAGGTTTTTGAACGAATAATATTGGGCATTCAGCGATCCATCAATGATTTCCATCGCAAAGCTTCCTGAACCCTGGTTTTCTATTGTGGTTGATGCCTCGGACAAACCGATTATTTCAAGCGTTGCCCCGGAAAAAGTCGTGGTAGAATTGGCGGCGATCCTAACATTGCATGCCCGAGGAGTGCTGGAGATATCAGTACCGTCGAAATCCTTAACATAACTCCAATATTCGCTGCCTGTATTCTCGTAATTGCCCCAGATATACAGCGAGCCATCAGCGTCCCCATTGTCTTTGGAATATAGCGACGATGTGTCGGTGAACTGGCAAGCGGCTGCAGAAGAATTCCACATGGAGATATTCGCCCCTGCTCCGACTCTGATATTGCCGAAATCAGGGCCATCCAGGCTCTTAGAGCTTATCTCGTAATTTGCCGCATTGTTCAGATATAAAGTTGAGCCGGACCAGCTGGATGCCGCCTCGCTTATATAGTTTTTGAAATAGCCCTTCACTTCTATCGTAACGCCCGAATTGGCGGTAAAATTTGCGGCGCTGTCCAGAAACCAGTTGTTGGATGAAGTGGCGTTAGAAACTATCGTCCATCCTCCGGAAGAATTGTTGAATTCGGCATTATAAAAAGGCGACTGGCCGGCATTGATGCGGTTGTAAGCTCTGGTTGAATTAAAAGTTGTGGTTGAAGTCCGGCTTTCAAATCGGCCGCTATTCAGCCAGTGGCCCCCGATTGTAATATTGTAACTGGATGCCGAGACGTCAAAACCCGAATTGGCGCCAATCACTACATTGCCTGTTGCCGATAGGGCGTATGAATTGAGAGTTGAAGTTGCCTGGGCGGTTTTTTCAAAGGTTAAATTATAAAAGGCATGGCTGGCATCAATGCCACCGGTATTGATAGTGCTGTTTGCAGTTCCGGCAAAAGTTGTGGTCGAATTGGCTGCTGTAAAGTTAGCTCCGGGCGCAACAGTCCAATCCGTGCCAAGCGTAGTAATGGTACCATCCCCCTCTTTTGTGTCGTTGCAATTATAATTGCCGGATATCGTAATAAAGCTGGTAACAGTAACTTCAAAACCGCGGGTATTGATACTATCGCCCGAATTTACGGTCAGGCTGGATGCGCTGAAGTCGGAATTCAGGTTCGTCGTTGCGGGAGAGTAGCCGATCTGCACATTCCCTAAATCATTCTTAGCCGTATTCTGGTCTTCTATCGTGCCTTCGCGCGGACCCTCGAATATTAATAAACCTGTTCCGGTTGCTTTGGTAAAAACAGCATCTTCATGGATAAACAGGCTTTCAGTCTGGAAATGGTTGTCGCCGCCTTGGATCAAGTTGCCTTGCATTATCGTCGTTGTCGCAGTTGTTGAAGCCGTATCAAGAAATGTCCAGTCTCCCGCGCCGTCAAATATCAAATTAAAGAAATGGCTGCCATTGGATAATATTGTGTTACCGGAATTATTGGATGTGAAACGGACTGTCGAGGAAGCAGGTATGAATGATCCGCCGCTCGCATCCCAGTCGCCGGCAATGCTTATCGTCTGGGTGCCGACTGCAAAAAAATCGCCCCTGATCTTCAGGTCATCAATGTTCATCTCCGCACCCGATGTTTCGAATTCGCTTCCCGGCCAGACATAGAATTCCTGCCCTTGGGCCATGGATAGCACCCCCCCTGAAACAGTTGTCTGGATATCGCCGTCCTGATCACCGTCATAGGAGTCGATATCGCTGACCGTAACAGGGCCTGCATCGCCATGGCGTACTGCAACTTTATTTTCATAGATATTCAGGTCAGTGATTTTGCCGGAAACGCCATAGCGGAAATAAGTAGCTCCGACCTGGGAAGAATCATCAAGAAAAACGACTAAGAGCGTACCGACGGCCGGAGGATCGATATCCTTAAATTGATAGCTTCCATCAGCCGGTGAAGTGGTCGCCGAATATTGTTTTAAGCCATTGACGGCAATACTGACCTTGGATGGACAATAGCACGGAGTTAATCCGTCAGGCTGATAAACGACCCCTGAGATAGTAGGCACCATTTTGACGGTAATTTCTCCGGATGAACTGGCTTTGTTGCCGTAATTATCATAAGCCCATATTCTAAAAACATATTGCCTGCCTTCCGTCAATCCGCTGATGGTTGTCGTTGCGGCGCCATTAAAGCTTGCATAGCCCAAGTTGGGGTCGGATGATGAGCTGTGAACCAAGTCGGATTCTGTCACGCCGCTGGCTCCCTCTTTATAGAATATTTTATACTCGCGGAAGTTCTGGTCGGAAGACGTGGCGCCGAATCCGATAATCACGCTGTTCAGGGTTTTCGATTCCTCAATTAACGTTCCCGGCTCGGTCGGAGCCTTGTTGTCGATTTCAAGGGTTGTAGTCGCCGGCTGCTGCTGATCGTCATATCCATTGTTGACTGTCAGGCGCAGGCAATAGATTCCTTCCTGGCCATCCAGCGCCGGTTGTGACAGCCAGTCAAAAGCAAGATTATTTTGCCCATATTGCGTAATTATTTTTGAGCTGGACGTGCCAATCTGGTATGCAGCGCTGTTGTCGATCTGGGGGTTGCCGTAATCCGCCTGAATATTGGCCTGGCTTTCATCCAGGTCCGGATCTTGCGGCAGGAAAAAATCACAATCAGCTCCGGGCGCATACTCGATTTTCGCCGTACTCGGCAGTTTACCAAGGTCTTCAACCTTAACCGAGATATCGATCCGTCCGGTACCATTATTTCTCTGCACTGCCGAATTAAAGCTGCCGCTGGCAGGTGGAGATATGGTTAATTCCGGATAAACATCATAGCTGTCAACAACGGTTCCGTTATTCACTACCCTGAAGCAGTAAGTGCTGCCGGCGCTGGAGGAGGCGGTGGCCCGGATGGCGTATTCTATCTCTGTATAATCAACGCCGGAAAGGATGATATTGCCGGAAATATTATAGGGATCTTCGATCATGCAACCCGGCTTAAAATTGTACCCTTCCGAATTAGCCAATCTAGCGGTTGTCGATGCGCCATGGTCAAAGTAAAGGCTATCGACCATTTCAAAATGCTTGGATGTAGGGTCGGCCGGAACCGTCACCCAGGTTGAAGTCGCGCTGCAAGCGCCCTGCTTAGGGGCGTATTGCAGCTGGAATTGGTAATTGGAAGCGTCCCAATCTCCGGTATTTGCCAGTGCGATCCTCAAACGTACATTACTCTCTTTGCCCAGATACTCCCCAGCCGTAGGATCGGGAAAATCCTCTATATCCCGCCAAGTGGCCGAGGGGACGGTCAGCGTTGTTGTCGAAATTTCATTCGTGGCACTGGCAGTATTGCCGAAATCATCATAGGCCCAAATATTAAAATAATACGGCGTATTTTGCACCAATCCGGAAATTTCCGTGGTGGTCGCCCCGTTAAAATCCAAAAAGCCCAATGCAGCATCGTCAAATTTGTTGAATTCCATGTCCTGTTCGGTAACTTCCGGGGAATATGTTTTGTAGAAAATCTTATATTCGCTGAAGTTGGATTCGGCGCTGGACGTGCCGAAACGCAGGGTTATGCTCAAGCCCTCGGCATTTTCGACCGTAAGGTCTCCGGGCGCCGAAGGCTTGTTATTGTCAATCAGAACGGTAGCGGTGGCGGAAATATCCTGGTCATCAACACCGTCATTTACGGTTAAGCGCAGGCAGTAAATCCCACCGGCTGACGGCTGGTCGACTGCCGAAAGCCAATCGAAATTAACCGTATTTGATCCGGAATTGGTCGAAATTTTCGTGGTTGAACCTATCTGATACGCTGCGGAATTTTTAATGCCGGGGGTGCCGTAATCCGCCTGAATCGTACCGGTGGCTTCATTCAGAGTCGGGTCAAGCGGCGAGGAAAAATCGCAGGAACTGCCAGCTGCATATTCCAGTTTGGCAGTGCAGTCATTACCGTTAGTGTCATTGACTTCAATCGACAAATCGACGATGCCCGAACCGTCGGTTTTTTGGGCGGCCGAGTTGAATGAACCGGTCGGTTTGCCGTTAGTTGTAAAAGTAGTCTGGCCCGAACTGTTTTTGTTGCCGTAATTGTCATAGGCATAGGCCTTGAAACTATATTGCGTGTTGGCTTTCAGGCTGCTGGCGGACGTCGTGGCGGCATTATTGTAGTTTTGATAAGCAAGGTTCGGATCGGCCAGCTGCAAGTCGTTTTCATTGACGGTAGCGACGCCTTCTTTGTAAAAGATCTTATATTCCTTAAAATTGCTTTCCGCGGAGCTGGTGCCGTAATGCAGGACCAAACTGTTGCCGGCGCTCCGGACCAAATACAGATCGCCCGGCGCAGTCGGATTGACATTATCAATCAGCACTGTCGTGGTCGCCGGCAGAGCCTGATCGTCGATCAGGTCATTGGCTGTCAGGCGCAGGCAATAAATTCCGTTGCCGGACGGCAAGTCGGTTTTAGACAGCCAATCGAAGCTGACCACATTAGCACCGCTTAAGGTATTGATCCAACCGGATGAATTGCCGATCTGATATGCATTGCTGTTCAATATCTTGGCATCCCCATAAGTGGACGTGGCGTTGGCATCGGTTTCATCCAGGGTCGGTTTAAGCGAAGAAGGGAAATCACAGCTTGCACCCGCGGCGTATTCAAGCTTGGCTTTTGAATAGTCCCTGTCCGCATCACTGACATTGATGATAATATGCGCCGCGCCTGTTCCGTTGGTTTTTTGCAAGGCCAGCGGAATGCTGCCGACGGGGCGGCTATTGGTGGTAGTGGAAAATTCCAGGGCCGCCGGGGTTTTATTACCAGCTTGGTCACAAGCCCAGATATTGAAGGCGTAATTCTGCCCCTCAAGCAAGCCGGAAATCGTAGTGGTCGCCTTTCCGCTATAGTCAATATAACCGAGATTGGGATCGGAGGTTGTTGCGAACAAGCTATCGCTCTCGCTGACTCCGGATGTGCCGGGTTTATAATAGACCCTGTATTCCCTAAAGTTGGCTTCTGTCGTTGTCGCTCCGAAGTTCAAGGTCAGGCTTTGGTAATTTTTTTTGGAAAAAAACAGGCTACCCGGTGCAGTCGGCGGCGTTTTGTCGACTTTGAAATTCGGGGCAGCGCCCGGGCTTGTCCAGTCCGAACAGCCGCCGTAGCTGTCGCAGGCTAAAACTTGCCATTTGTAACCGGCGTCCGAATCGGGTATGGCCGACGGGCCAACCGTTCCGGTGAACGGGATTGCGCCGTAATCTCCGGGCGCCGAAACAACCCTCCAGATCTTGCTTGTACAAATCGAGTAGGACTCGTTTTCAGCGCAAGCATCCTGGGGTTCTGTTGTGGCGGTCATAAAACTGCCTGCAACCGGCTTAAACTCAAAATACAAACTAATCGTTTCGCCGGCATTCTGGTCATTGGCCGATGCCTTAAGTTCAGCTGAACCTTCATTGGTCCAGCCCCCCTGGCTGATCGCGGTAAGGCCGTCGCTTTTCAGTTGTTCAATCCCGGCAGGATTTTGAGGCAGGCAGTTAGTCGTTATGGCCAGCTCCTGCGTTGAGCTGGCCCGGTTGCCGTAGATGTCGTAGGCCCAAATATTGAAAACATAAGCAGTGCCCTGAGTCAGGCTGCTAATGGTTGTAGATGATTCATTATTATAATTTGCCGAATAAAGATCGGGGTCGTCATGTTCCAGGTCTGTTTCGGCTACCCCGGAAGCACCAACCTTGTAAAAAATCCTGTAGCGGTCAAAGTTGTCGTCGCTTGATGTGCTGCCGAAATTCAGCTTAATGGAATAAGCCGATTTCACGTTCTCGGCCAAGGGTCCGGGAGTCTGCGGAGCCAGATTATCGATCAGCACGGTGGTAGTCGCCGGATTTAGCTGGGCAAATTCACCGTCATAGGCCGTCAAACGCAGGCAATATATTCCGTTAGCTGCGGGTAAATCAGCCTTTGATAGCCAATTGAAGCTTACGGTATTGGACCCGGGAGAGGTTAATATCCAGCCGGTTGTGGAGCCGACCTGATATTCGCTGCCGTTGTCTGCAGTTGGGCTGCCGTAGGTTGCCGAAATGCTGACGGGGTCTTCATCCAGTGTGGGGTCCTGCGGGGAGGAAAAGTCGCAGGCGCTGCCGGAAGTATATTCCAACTTTGCAGCGACGGTATCATTATTGTCCGGGTCATCGATCTGAATCGATATTTCAATCACGCCGGAACCGTCGGTTCTTTGGGCCGCAGAATTAAAGCTGCTTTCAGGAGGATTTGAAGCCGAATTAGTGGTAATAGCCACTTCTGTGGAGCTGGCCTTATTGCCCGCCAGATCATAAGCCCAAATTTTGAAAGCATACTGGGTGCCGGCTGTCAGATTGGTGGTGGTGGTGGTGGTGGCATTATCGTAATCGATATAATTCAAGCCGGGATCAACATGTTCAAGCCCGCCTTCAACCACTCCGGAGCTTCCTACAATATAATAGATCTTATAATGGCTGAAGTTAACTTCGGCCGTGCTGGTGCCGAACGATAAAGTAATGCTGGTGCTGGTCTTGCTGTAAAAGCTCAAGGGGCCGGGGTCGGCAGGTGAAACAGTGTCGATCCTGAAATTCGGGCTTGCTCCATATGAACTCCAATTCGAGCAAAAAGCATTTTTATCGCAGGCCAAGACCTGCCATTGATAGCCGCTCGAATTTTCCGGCAGCGCAGTTACGGAAGCGGTAGCTGAAAACGGGGCCAGGCTGTAATCGCCCGGACCGGAGGTTATGCTCCAAATCTTGCTGCTGCAGGAACTATAGGCCGTACCGTTCAGGCAGGGGCTGGCCGGAACGCTGGTTGCCGCGGTCAGCGTACCCGTTGCCGCCCGAACCTCAAAATACAGGGTCACATACTCGTTTTCATCAGCATCGTTTGCCCCCGCAGAAAGCTCGATCGTATTTTCATTGGACCATTCGTTATTGGATATTACGCTTTGTCCGTCGGGCTTGAACTGGCCGAGCCCGGCGGGGTTTGCGGAAGGGTGGTTGGTCGAAGCGGTAATTTCGGTTGAGCTGGCCTTATTGCCCGCTTGGTCGTATGCCCAAACCCTGAAGGAATAAAGCGTGCCGGTGGCTAATCCGCTGACAGCGGTGGTTGTTGCGCTGTTGAAATCGATATAGCCCAGATTTGGGTCGCTGCTTGAGGCGAACAGCATGTCGTTTTCAGAAACCCCCGAACCGCCGGGCTTATAATATATCTTGTACTCCTTAAAACTCGCCTCAACGGTTGAGGTGCCAAGGCCGAAAGTAATGGCCGTATTGGTCTTAGCAATAAAACTCAAGGGACCGGGATTTGTCGGTGCGTTGGCGTCGACCCCCGGACGGGTGGAGGGCGAGGAGCTGGCGTAGGTATAGCTCTGGTTGCCGGCCGGGTCGTAGAGCGTGAAGCTGACCGGCAGGTTGCTGGCGTCCGGAACGTCGGTCTGGCCGGCCGCCACGGTATAGGCGACTGTGTAGTTGTTGCCGCCGGCGGACTGGAGGGTGCCGGCCACGTTGACGCCGTTAATGGTGATCGTGCCGGCGGTATAGCCGGTGCCGTCCGAGGCGATGGTGGCCGTGGCGGTCTGGCCGATCTTAAGGACCCCGGAAGAGGGGCTGAAAGTGACATCGGAAATGGCCGGTGCGTTGGCGTCGACCCCCGGACGGGTGGAGGGCGAGGAGCTGGCGTAGGTA
>CAZAFZ010000006.1:12755-16634 GCA_964484745.1 uncultured Gammaproteobacteria bacterium
ACCCCGGAAGAGGGGCTGAAAGTGACATCGGAAATGGCCGGTGCGTTGGCGTCGATCGAGGCGGTATTGGATTCGAAATAATTATGAGCCGGGCTGTTGTATTGGCCGGCTGAATCGACCAGCATCGCGCTGACCGGAATAACGCCGGCGGAACGGTCGGTCTGGCCCGCTAAAACGGTGTAATCAAATGTATAGGTAGTAGAGCTGATCCTTTGCAGGTTGCTGGCCGCAATGTTGTTGATCGTGGTCGTCCCGAGCGTATAGGCATCGTTATCAGCCGCAACGGTTGTGGTAGCCCTGACCAAATCCCCAATCTTATAAGCCTTATTTTGAATCGTGATGGAAAGGATGGCCGGTTTGTTGGCGTCCACGGACGCTGAATTCGCCTGCGGGGAAATGAAAGGCATGTTGCTGTTGCCGTAGGCGTCGTTGAGCGCGATCGACACCGGTATATTGCCAGCCGACCGGTCGGTATCGCCCTCCGCAACAATGTATTGGGCAGAGTAGGTATTATCCAGATTGTCATGGAAATTTGAAAGGGTCTTTCCGTTTACCGTACTGGTTCCCTGGGTATAGCCGGTTGTGTCGGCATTGATCGTGATGCTGATCGCGTCGCCGATCTTATAGGTTCCGTTGGCGATATATACGGCCGTTACGGAAGGAGCAACGTTATCGATCATCAGGGTAGCGGTCGCGGAAACAAGCTGGTCATCCATGCCGTCATTCACGGTTAAACGGATGCAATATACTCCGCTTGCGGCAGGAATGTCCGTTTTCGACAGCCAGTCAAAGCTAACCGTATTTGCGCCGCTGGAGGTGATGACCCAGCCGGATGCATTGCCAATTTGATAGGCATTGCTGTTGAGGATTTTGGCATCCCCGTAGGTGGAGGTGGCATTGGCGTCTGTTTCGTCCAAGGTCGGATCGAGCGGAGTTGAAAAATTGCACGACGCTCCGGATGCATAGTCTATTCTGGCCTTCAGGTTGCTGTGGTCGGCATCGTTGGCCGTAAATGAAATATCGGCCACACCGCTTCCGTTTGACTTTAGCGCGGCCGAATTAATCGTAGCGGTCGGATAGTTGTTGGTGGTCAGCTGGATCTGGGTGGAAGATGCGCGGTTGCCGTATATGTCATAAGCCCAAATATTAAAATTATAAGTTGTTCCCGGGATCAGCCCGGTTACCAGGGTAGATGTCGCGGAATTATAATTTTTATGGCCTAGGTTGGCATCGGTTGAAGACCCGTGTATTGTTCCGGATTCGGAAACCGGCGTACCGTCGTATATTTTATAGAATATTTTATACTCTTTAAAGTTGGTTTCTGTTGTGAAAGCGCCGAAGTTTAAACGCACCGATTCCGCCTTAACCGATGTGGCGGTCAGCGTCCCGGGGGCGGTCGGCTTGACATTATCGATCACTATCGTTGTTGTAGCCGAAACGGCCTGGTCGCTCAGCATATCGTTGGCAGTCAAGCGCACGCAATAAGTCCCATCGGCATTCGGAACGTTCTGCTTGGTCAGCCAGTCGAAATCCACCGTATTGGAGCCGCTGGCAGCCGTAATCCAGCCGGTGGTGGTTCCGATTTGATAAGCCAGGCCGTTGTCGATCTTCGGGTCCCCAAAATCAGCCGTCGTATTGGCATCGGCGGGATCAAGGTAGGGCTTTCCGGGAGAAGAAAAATTGCAGAGCGTCCCGGTGGCGAATTCCAGCTTAGCACGAGCCGTCGTTGTGCCTTCGGTATCGTTGATCTCGACAGAAAAGTCGATTATTCCGGAACCGTCCCCCCTTTGGTCCGCGGAGTTGAAAAGTCCGGTCGGAAAATAATTATAAGTTGGCCTTACGCGGATCTGGTCGACGTAAAGCGTCCTGGTCGGGGTCTTTGTATTATAGCCGTATGCCCTGATGTCCAGATTGCGCACATCACTCCAGGTCCAGTTATAAGAACCCGGACCGTTAGGATCAGCTGTAATGGCGGCATAATATGTAGAATTATTGTCGGTAGCTGTGGGATAAACATCATAAATTGAGCCGTTGGTCGAACCGTTGAATACCGGAACCAATCTGGCATTCGTCTGGGTATCCTGGACGTAGCCTTCGACACCTATTTCGACTCCCGTTATTTTGGCATCCAGGCTCCAGACCGTACTGCTGGAACCTAATAAATAATTGGCGCTGTCATTGCCTCCGCTGCCCGGGATACCTCTGGTTGCATAGGTATTATTGGTCTGGTCCCAGGCATTGGTTGCATTGGTCCAGCCGACATTTGATCCGGCATTATAATTATATTCCGTCGACGCATCGGATGCTATCTGCCATTGTCTGGCTTCCTCGTTTGCGCCAATTTTTACCTTCCCCAACAAGTACATGGCCGGAGAAACATCCGGTGCATCAAAGCTGTAGCTGATCTCCCTGGTTTCTCCGGCTTTTAAATCCAGCTGCCACTCCAGCTCCCTCAACCCCTTTTCCGCCAGATGGCCATGGGATGCATTGTCCGCATCAGAAATAACAAACGAATTCGGCACATATTCCTTCAGGCTGCCCCGATAATCATTAAATGCTTTTACTCTTAGCTTCATTTCATATTTCGACAGCGGGAAAATCCTGGTCGGTCCGGTCCTTTCGATTTCGAACGGAAACTGGTTATCCACGACAAAACTGTCATTGATCTCGGCCTGCTTGCCGTCCTGTTCCCAGGATAAAATAACGCGGTATACGCCGGCCGGCCCTACGTTATAGTTGGCATAGTAATCGGGCTGGTCGATCACATTATCCGGCCCGCAAGCCGGGTTGCTTATAATCAATCCGTTTCCGGAGCTTAATAATGCCTTGCCTCCGTCCGGCGCATCAATTTCTAGCTTAAGGCTGGCGTTGCAAACCGTATGTCCGCTGTCACTCAGGGTGGCCATTTGCAGGTAAGCGGTCTCGCCGGAACGGTAGACCGACTTGTTCGAGTTGAAAGCCAGCACGCCCCAGGCAAAATCCCGGCTTAATTCGATCTGGTCGCCGCCGTATGTAACCAGCGTTTTCACGGTATATTTCCCTGGCCGGAAGCTTCCCTGGCCGGAAGAAACCGCCAGCGCGAATCGACCTGCTTTAAGATAGTCTGCCCCGAACTTAATCTCCGGATGGGCCTGGCCGGAACTGTCGAATACCTGAGTTCTAATATCGGCTTTTTTGTATTCGTCAAAAACCAAATTTCTCAAATATGCCGCCATGGCAAAAAGAGCAAACCGCTTCCTGGTCACCTGCATTTCGAAAGCAGGCGCTTCGCCAATCGAATAATCCGTTTTCCCTTTCAGCTGCTCAAGCTTGAGTTTCCCGGTTTGGGACTCCTCGGCTTGGTTTCCGGCCATGGCAAAATCAACGACCAGCAGCAGGCAGAGCGGCAGCGTTAAAATTAGCGCCAGGACCCGTAATTTAAAGGTTTTTTTGGAATATGCCAAATTCATAACAATAAATTCCATTAGCTAATCTCCGCCATCATCGCGCCTCCAGCGGTAATGTATCTGGTCCACCTTGATGACCCGCACCTGGAAAAAGCTGCCGTATAGATCCAGGTCAGAGACTCCGCTGTCGTTGTAGCTCATCAATTCGGCGCCATAATTAACGCTGGAGGTGGCGAATTGGCTGTTGAAAATTATTTTATAGTCGATCGTGCAGGTGTTGGCGGCGCAAGTTGATGTGCTGTTCGGAGAAAGCTCGGCAGAGTTTAGGGCATCAATTCCGGTTTCCTGGAAACTGCCATCCTGCTGGTTCCAGCGGAATTCAAGATCATTGAATGGCGAAGAAGAATCGGATCGATCGGCCAACTTTAGGGTGGTGCTGCCGATCTGGCTGAATCCATTCAGCTCGCTGACCTGTGCCCTGAAAATCGCCTCA
>CAZAFZ010000007.1:0-13222 GCA_964484745.1 uncultured Gammaproteobacteria bacterium
AATTTCCAATTTTCGATTTCCACTTTTGGTATTCCGGTCCGTCTCCTACGATTATCAGCTTGAAACTTGGATCAGCTTCCAATAATTCAGGCATCAAATCTATCAATGCACCGATCCCTTTCCAGGGCACTAATCTCGCTACTGTCAGCAATATAAACCCATTCAAATTAAGCTCATTCCTTAGCGATTGCTTTATGCCATTGTCATTCCCGCGCAGGCGGGAATTCATATTTTGCCCAGAATTCTGGATTCCCGCCTGCGCGGGAATGACAGAAAAGTTAGTATTTTCTACTGCATTATAAATAACTCTTATCTCTTCCTCCTTTACCCCCCATATCATCATGATCTTCTTCAAATACTCGCTCGGCGCAATAACCTTCTCCGCTCCCCTGGCTACCAGCCGTTCGATCTTTCTTAACAGCTCTGTCTTGATATCATATTTACTGCCTTGAAATTCATCAGGTGAAATAAATTTTGAATTTTGTCCGCCGGCTGGCGGATTGAATTTTGAATTTTGGTAGCTTTCCCAGGCATAATCCCCCACTACTTTCAACAAATACGGCTTGCCGCGCAATTTGCAGGCCAGCCAAGCGGGCAATCCCTCGCTCACCGGCCCCTGAATATATACCAAATCTGCACTTCCCAGCAATAAATAGGCATTTATAAAATACTTCCAATACCGTTTAATAATATTTTGTTTTCTTGATATTTTGCAGATTTGGCAATTTTGAATTAATCTATTTACCCCTCCTAGCCTCCCCTTGAAAGAAAGGGAGGAATTATCCGAATACGTAATTATTTTTACTTCATATCCATGTTTTGGCAATTCATTTGCGAGCGTTAAAACATAAGTCGCCGGACCTCCAATATCCGGCGGAAAAATTCCGGTAGCGATTAACAATTTAGTTTTTTGATACTGATTCATCGCTATATAAAATACTGGGGGTATGAGGGATTTCTTCTTCATCGACCCCATCTATCTGATGTCATTCCCGCGTAAGCGGGAATCCAGACATTATTCAATTGACTGGATTCCCGCTTACGCGGGAATGACAGAGGGGGCAAGAGGGAGGTCCTGCCAGAGCATATCCCGTTGAATAACGGGGTGGAAATGACAAAAATGAAATTGAAATTACATAATATTCGGAAAACTACTATGTTTCAATATTTGAAGACTTGGAGGCATGGTTAAAAATAAAAAATCTGTATATGATGAAACTCTCTACGGCAATCAACGCTCCAGCTGCGATTTGGGCGAATAAGTACCATAAATGCAGATATTCAACGAACGCGTACATTAAGCCGGTATTAATTCCGAGATTTGTCACGGCCGTGGCCAGATATATCGCCATTTGTCCATACATGCCTTCCCTGCGATTATCGCGGAAAGTCCAAAACTTTTGCAGAAAAAAACTCACGAAAAAAGCCAGGAGAAACGCCAAGACAGCCGACATTAAATAATGCACTCCGAAAAAATGGGTAAAAACAAAAAGCAGGCTTAAGTCGGTAGAGGCCGCGATTCCGCCGGCAATCAGATATTTGATGTAAACCTTGTATTTATAAACTTGATCCGGTAAATATTGCTTCATAAAATTAATCACCTTTAAATTTCCAATATCCAATTTCCAATTTCCAATAAATGCCCAATTATTAATTTCTAATTAATTATCAATTGGTTATATTATTGGGAATTAGAAATTGGGAATTTTTTTCCCGCAAATAGATTGCTGAATTATGAATTTATTAATATTTTGATTATAACTTTAACAACGTCATTGCTTTCCTGGCCATTAGCAGCTCTTCATTCGGTTCAATGGCGAAATGGGGCAATTGGCCTAAAAATTTTATTTTGCCCATCACGGCTTTCCTGGTCATCGGATTGCCGGCGCCGATCCGGCCGGTAAACACTATGGCATCTACCTTGCCGTCAAGAACGGCAAAATATGCGCCTATATATTTCACCAAATGATAGGTTGCAATATCAAATGCCAAAACAGCCTGCTTATTGCCAAGCGAAACGCCACGCAACAACTCTTTAAAATCGTTATACCCTCCCGATAAGCCCTTAATTCCTGATTCACGGTTCAAGAGATCGCATATTTTTTGGACTGCATTTTCGATTTCTTCGGGGCCGCAATTTTCGGATTTCTTAACGGCCTCAATCTCATCCTTTATCAGCTTGAAAATAATTCCCGGATCAATATCTCCCGATCTGGTCATCATAACCAATCCTTCCATCGGAGTAAAGCCCATTGAAACATCGGCTGCTTCGCCCTTTCTTACCGCGGCGATCGACCAGCCGCCTCCCAAATGGCAAGTGATAAGGTTCAATTTTTTCAGATCCTTTCCCAGCCGCAGCGCCGCTTCATGCGCCGCATATTCATGGGATGTTCCGTGAAAGCCGAACCGGTAAATGCCCTGCTCCTGCGCGATTCTTGCGGGAATGGCATATGTTTTGGCAATTTCCGGCAATCTGGAAAAAAACGATGTATCGAAAACGGCTATCTGCGGGATATCCGGCAAAAATTCGCTCAATAACTTTAAGCCGTTCAAATTGAAAGGATTATGCAAAGGCGCCAAGCCGCTGATTTTTTCGATTTCTTCCATTATCCTCGCGTCGACGATAACCGGCTTCAAAAAACTATTTCCGCCATGCACGACCCGGTGCGCGACTGCCTTGATGTCCGAAAGATCGCCCGCGCCTCTTAATATCTTCTTGACGGCATCCCCCTGGTTTATTATTCCGTCAAATCCCTCCTCCTTGATGAGCTCAAGCCCGTTCTTGGCGATTAAATAAAGCTTGGACTTGATCGATGTCGAGCCGGCGTTGATTGTCAAAATATTTGGCATCTAAATTTATATTTAAGGTGAAATATTCTCGATTCCAATATACGAATTGATACTAAATATACGAATTGGAGCCGATACTAATATACTTATATTTCATTTGCATATTGGTATTGAAATTTATTTGTATATTTCGTATGCATTTGTATATTAGCATCGGTTAGATGATATATCCAACTTTAATCCTATTGTCTATCCCCGCGGCGTTGGCTTCATCGGTATCGATGTGAAATGCCGGCTTAAAATCATTATGGATGCGAACCGCGACATTCTTAAAGACAACCCCCCGTTCTCCTTCGATCTCCACGGAGACAATATCGCCGCTATTGAGGGAATACTCTTTTGCCGCCGCTTCATCCAGGTGCAAATGCCTTTGGGCAATGATAACTCCGTTACCAAGCTCCACTTTTCCTGCCGGACCGCTTATTTTTACGGCAGCCGATGATGCTATGTCGCCCGAAAGCCTGACCGGCGGCTCAAGGCCGAGGATCCGCGCATCTGTTTTTGAAATTTCTATTTGCGTATGGTCGCGGCAAGGGCCGATCAGCCTGACCTTATCAAATTTGCCCTTCGGCCCTTCAACGATTATGGTTTCGTTAGCGGAGAATTGGCCGGTTTGGGAAAGGTCTCGGAATTTGGTAAGTTCGTAACCCCTGCCGAACAGGATATCCAGGTGTTCCCTGGTTAAATGGGCATGCCGCGCAGAGACTTCAACATCAATTATTTTTTTCTTGCCATATTCCTTCATATTTTTATTCTTTTGAATTTATCAAATTATATTTATTGCTGATCAGCGCGAATCATTGCAAACTTTCGAGAGAATGAATGCTATTTATCTTATATGCTTTTTAAAAGCGCTAATTTTCATCAATCCTTGCTGGGCTCCCAGATGGGATACGACGGATGACGCGTTGCGGGCAGCCAGCTCCAGGGCTTTGGCGATGTTCCCGCCGGTCAATTCAAGCCCTGCCACAAACGTCGAGCCGAAAGCGTCGCCGACGCCGGTCGTATCGTTATTGCTCTTTGCCCTGATGATGTCCTGGCGGTAAAATTTTTCACCGTCATAGGCAAACGATCCTTTTTCTCCCAAAGTAATCACCACGACGCCGGGTCCGTATCCTTTTATAACTTTAATCAAATTGCTTGCATTGTTCAGGAATTTACTGGCTGAATTGGAATACTTTTTATCAGATACAACCAATTCGATGGCTTCGTCCTTGTTCATCGTAAGCACATCGACCGTGGCGAGAAACGGTTTCAGTGCCTTGATGCCCGCTTGATACTGGATATGCCCCGGGTTCCAGGCAATCTTAGGCCCCTTGACGGAAAAAATCATTTTCAGATCATTCTTCCATTGTCCGGACATTGAAGCCAAATATATCCATTTTGTTTTTTTCATTTCCATGGCATCGCTATGCCTGATAACCAGCTGGCTGTTGACCCCTTCGTAAGTGAAAATTATATGCTCATTGCCCCGGCCTACCAAAACGAAAGAAAAGCGGGTTGTGCCGCCTTTAATTACCTGCAAAAATGCCGTGCCGATTCTTTCCGCTTTCATATTCTCCATCAAATGCTTTCCCCTGATATCAGAACCGACTGCCGCGATTGTTGCTACCCGAAAACCAAGCCTCGCAAATGATACCGCGGCATTAACCGCTCCTCCGCCCATTAGCGCATAGGACTTATCAACCTTTAATTTAGCTCCGAATTCAAAAGCCAATAACTTTTGGCGTAAAATGTCTTTCTTGTTATCAACGAAAACCCCTTCGTCAGTGTAGAAAAAAATATCTTCAGTCGCCGAACCGATGGTAATTATATCAATTTTTTTCATAATATTAGAGAAATTATTTATATAGGCATTATATCATACTAGACTGTAATTATAAATAATGATGCATAATGTTGGTTTTCTATATAATGACCGCCTAGAAAAATGTTTAAAACATTAATTCATTAGAATTTGATTCTCCCGTTTTTTATGATTCATTGGTGAACGGGATCCCGAATATTCGCTTTGCGATTCGGGAGAAATTCGAAATTCATCATTTACTAACTGAGCGGCACTTTTGATGCCGCCCAAAATCATTTTTATCTATGGCCATCCATTAACATCCGTGGCTGGTTGCGTAACTATTTCAACTTTTCGATCGTCTGGTCCAGCAGATCGCGCTGTTCTTTTGAGATCAAATAAATATTGTCGCTATCGCCCTTCTTGGCAAAATATCTGTTTTCCCCATTGTTCTTGCCCACCATCAAAACATTGCTCAGCCCTTCACCGCTCAATTCAACGATTATCGGATGCTTATCAAGGTCGGTGCCTTCGAATTTCTGCGGAGGAATCGATGCTGAAGATATATTGGTCATTACATCAAGAATCTTGTCGATTTTATCCTGCGATACTTCGAATTTATACGGTATGGTGCCTACCCACTTATCGTCGGATTTCTCAATGGTAAATTCGCGGGCCGGGTATTGAAAGCGGAGCTTTTTGGCGGTACTCTTGTCAGCGGCGAAAATGGTATTATCCCTCCAGTCCGCCGCTTCAAACGGACTTTGGAGAAAAAGCGGAACCTTGTAAGTATTGTCATCGCCGATCCGGCTGATATAGGAACTATTATAATCGGTGCCCGCAAATTTACCGATAACAAAATCCGCTTGCAGTTCTCCCCCCGAATACAGCTCAACCTTTGTTCCTAAATTAGGTTCGGTTTTAAGTTCGGTCTTCTTTTCCTTGTTGGCGCTGACCAGCTCCAAATCGGCGTCTTTCAAGCTTTTTAATTTTGAGCCCATGTCTTCGGCCGTTTGGGGGTTTACATAAAAATCCTTGGTGCCGGCTACTTTCCAGCGGTCAGCGACTTTTTCCAATGTTGTAGAGGCCGTAATTTTGGCGATCACGACTTTATCGATCTTCTCCATGTCAACCTTGGATAAAAAATTCTTAGGCTTATTCAATTTTTCGCGGTAATCCTGAAAAGGCCCCTGGTAAGCCCAAGCTAAACCAGCCAAGATAATCAAGACTATCAAAAGAATAATATTTTTTTTGGACATAAATTTATTAAATTCGAAATACTAATATCTGAATCCTAAGCAAATATTCTCAGCCAGTGGCTGATCCGCCTTGGGCGGAAAATGCCGAATCCGCCAGTCGGCGGACAAAATACAAAATTTTCTTTTTGTTTTGATTTTTAAATTTTAAAATTTCGATATTGTTCAGAGTTTAGTGCTTTGAATTTGGAATTTTTTACAGTCCTTCCATAAATCTCTGCTTGCGCCTCAGATAATAACGGAGCATGCCGAACAAGATAACAATGATCGTAACTCCGAAAATGTTTCCATATCTGTAAGCCGCCTTTGCCGGCTCGCCCAAATCAACGATTGGGCGGGAAGTTATGCCTTTGGAACGGATATTGATCAAATCGGAATCAAGGCTGAGGCTGTCGACAAGGTTCTGGAAAAGGACAAGGTTGTCCGAATTATTCTGGACAAAATTATCGGTGGCGAAATCGCTGTCGCCAACGGCAATAATTCTGCCGTCATCGGTCTCTTTAGGCGTATCCTTTTGGTCGGGATAAGCGCTCGCCAGCCTGCCGGTTACCATGACCGCCAAAGAAAAACGCTTTTTATCGCCGGTCGGCGTCATCTTGCCTTGGGGAGATATGTCGTAATTATCGGTCATATGCCAGGCCTCGGATGTTGTGTTGGCCAGAAGCGACTCTGCAGTACTGTCGCCTGATTCGGCTTTCAGGATGTCTATGCTGGAAACCCAGGGAAAAATCACGCTCTCCAGATTGGCCACTGAAGCATTTTGCTCGTCAAATCCCCCTTTTTCCACTTTTGGCCAAAACGGATAATTGGTAGAAAAGGTAAAAAATCCCTGTGAAAAAGAAGCGACCCCGCTCGAAACATCCAAAACCAAATCCTTGTTAAGCTTAATGCGGTATTTTTCCAGCAAAGTGCTGATGTTGGTTTCATTGGCGGAAGCAGCCAGGTTCTTATCCACCTTGACCATATCGACCAGAACCAAAAGCTTGCCGCCGCCCATGACGAACTTATTGATAGCCTGCAGCTCCTTATCGCCAAAAGAGCTTTTCGGGCCGGCAATGACTAAAGTGCTGATTTCCTGCGGAACGCTGCCGGTGGTCAAATCAACTTCCTGGACGCTATATAATTCCTGCAATTTCCCGTATGCTTGGCTCATTTCGCTCTCCAAGCTGTTGGTGTCGTTGGAGGTCACATAGCCTATCCTGGCGATCTGATCGCTGGTAACCTTTTTAATGGCAGTCGTAATCTGATATTCAAGATTGGCGGTATCCTGGATTGCAGGAATTGTTTCGCTCTTGTCGCCGTATGAAATCAGGACTCCCATATAGCCCTTGATCGCCTGGTATTTGTCTTGTTCCAGAACATTGAATTGGAGCGCCGGGATTCCTTTCATATACAAATCCCTTTCCGTTTCCTCGTCGATTTGCGGATCAATGAATTCAACTTTGATATTGCCGTTCGAATAATTGGCATACTCACCCAATATATCGCCCACTTCCTGCTTGACGTTAATGTATTGGCTGGGTAAGTTGGACGAAAAATAGGCCTTGATCGAAACGATATCGTCCAGGGAACCGGCAGTCTTTTTGCTGACTTTGGAAATGGAATAATCCTTGTTCTGGGTAATGTCCATCCGGTAGAAAAGCTGGTAAGATAAAAAATTAACAGCAATCAATATTCCGATCAGGATTACGAGTGTAATCGAGAAATCCAGCTTTTTCTTGGTTTTATTTAACATACAATTTGATAATAACAGATACTAATATACTAATGGTACTAATGATACGAATAGATACTAATAGATATTAATTTTATTCGTATTCATTTGTATCATTCGTATATATTCGTATATTGGTATCTTATATTTATATTTAAAATTACGTTATTCGCTTTACGTATCATTTCCAATTCTTCCCCTCAATCACCTTTGCATTAAGCCAGAGAAATATAAAAATGAAGGAGCCGTAATAAATTATATCTTTTGTGTCCAGCACTCCTTTGGCAATATTGTAAAAATGGTTGCCAAGGCCCAGAAAACTCATGATCGGCTGAAGGATCAACGGAGCTCCGGCCACCACGAAATCTTCACCGATAATAAAGGCGGCAAATCCGGCCATCAGAGCGATTACGAAAGCGATGATCTGGTTCTTGGTCATTCCTGAAACAAACAATCCCAAGGCCACATATGAACCTCCGAGCAGAAGCGATCCCAGGTACCCTCCGATGACGGGCCCCCAGTCGAGATTACCCAGGGTGGCAATCGACAAAGGCAATGTGAACGACAAAAGCAATGCGATAAACAAGAAAGACAGCGAACTGAAAAATTTAGCCAGTACGGCTTGCCAGTCCGTAATCGGCAGGGTCAATAAAAACTCTATTGTCCCGGATTTTTTCTCTTCGGCCCAAAGACGCATCGTCAGCGCGGGAGCCAGAAACAGGAACATCCAGGGCAGCAAAGCGAAATAGTAGCGCATATTGGTCTGGCCGATTACGAAAAATGTATTGAAAAACAGCCAATTGCTGACGACCAAGAAGGCTCCGATGAAAATATAGGCAATCGGGGAATTGAAGTAGCTCATCAGCTCTTTCTTGAAAAGAGTATAGACGCTTTTGAGATAATTTAGGTTCATAATTATGAAAAATTAAAATGTAAATATCAAAATGTAAAATTTAGAAATTTTCCGTCCTGCCCCGCAGGACTACAAAATTTTGATTTTTGATTTTTGCATTTACTTTGTCAGTTCCCTGAACACGGCTTCAAGCGAAACGGCTTTCTTGCTGAATTCCAAGATGCTCCAATTATTGTTCATGATGGCCATGGAAAGATGCTCGCGCAAATCAACTCCGGCTTTCGGTTTGATCTCATAACCGTAAATGTCATCGGATTCTTTGTCTTTTTGCTCAACCGCCTCGACATTTTCCATGCTTTGCAGCTTTTCCAAAACATCCGCGCGCGGACCCCTGATTTTGACATAAATGATCTCTTGGCCTCCGGCTTTGGCCGCCAGCTCCTCCGGGCTGCCTTCTCCGACGATCTTGCCGTGGTTGATGATTATCGCCCGGTCGCAAGTTGCGCTGACTTCGGAAAGGATGTGGGTTGAAAATATAACGGTTTTTTCCTTGCCTAAGGCCTTGATCAATTCCCTGATTTCAGCGATCTGATTGGGGTCCAAGCCAGTCGTCGGTTCATCCAAAATCAGGATTTCCGGATTATGGACGATGGCTTGAGCCAAACCGACCCTCTGGCGGTAGCCTTTGGATAATTCTTCGATCGGGCGCCTGACAACGTCCTGCAGTCCGCAGGCATTGATTGCCTGCTTGATTCTATCCTTGATTTCGAATTTTCCGATGCCCCTGATCTCTGCCACGAATTTCAAATATTCAAAAACCCGCATATCATCATATAGCGGAACCGTTTCGGGCAAATAACCGATTTTTTTTCTAATGGATAGCGCGTTGTCTGCCACGCTTATGCCGTCGATAACAACCGTACCGCTGGTAGCCGGCCAATAAGTCGTTATTATCTTCATGGCAGTGGTTTTGCCAGCTCCATTCGGACCTAAAAATCCCAATATTTCACCTTTTTTAACGTTGAAAGAAATATTATCAAGGGCAGTTACATCCGGAAATTTCTTGGTTAAATCGGTAACTTCTATCATATTGTTTAAGGTTAGCTAAATAAATTACTATTTAGGTAAAAAAAATCAAATGCATGAACATTTAATCTATTGATATTATAAATAATTCCGATAATTTTTCAAGTTGATAAACTGTGGAATTACTGCTTTGTAAGTGATTTAATCTTAGATAAAATTTCCTCATTAGCAGGATTTAACTCCAAAACCCGGTTATAATATTTTATGGCCTGCTCGATGTCTCCTTCACTTTCATAAATAAGCGCCAGGCCATAAAAAGAATTAGCATGGCTAGGAACCAGCGCCAACACCCTTTGGAATGCTTCTTCGGCCTGTTCCAGATCCTTCTGGTTATAATAAATCCTGCCCATTTCAAAAAATATTTCCGGATCATTATACCGGCTGGATAAGCTTGTAAATATCGACAATGCCTCGGAATCTTTACCCAGTTCGCCGTAGGCTTTGGCTAAATAAAACTGGGCTTCGGCATAATCGCTTTTTAAGTCCAGCGCTTCCTGAATGTAGGCAACCGCATTTTCGGCTTCTTTCTGCTTAAGGTACAGCTTGCCGATTTCCGCCGGCAAAACGGGGTTGCTCGGCTCCATATCTTTGGCGCGCTTGAAATGGATCAAAGCGATCGATTCGCTGTTGTCGACATAAGGGGCGAAATCGCGGTAAAGGATGCCGAGATTCTCGCGCGCGGCAACGCTGTTTATGTTCGCTGCGGCCGCCTGCTCTGCCCAGCCGACTGCCTGGTCGATGGTTCCTTTTATGGCGACTTCATCCTGCCGGTTTCCGGATGACAGTTCCTGTTTTGATTTTTCTAAAAACAGCTTTGAAAGCCTTAGGCCGTATTCGCTTCTGCCTGGATCGATCGCGGCCGCCTTCAAAACCGCCCGGATATCGTTTGGACTGCCGTTATAAACCGTATCGGCATACCAATAGCTAACAGCCGCAACATCGGAATAAAGCCAGCCGGCGAAAAAGGCGGCCAATACTGCCAATAATATCCTATAAATCAACCCTCCCGACCTCGAATCTTCCTTGGGTGCGGGAATCAGCCGGTAATATTTGGCGGCGGAAGCGGACTGCTCCTTTTGGAAAAACATCAGCATTCCGAGAAACAGCCAGAAAAGAAAATCCAAGGCAAAAAAATACCCGCTCAACGCTGCGGCGGCAACCGCGGCGGCCAAACCGGCCAGCAGCGGATAAATCATGGTTTTGTTTTCCGGAGATATTTCGCCCCATTTGCCTTTTAACAGACGGAAAATTCCGGTGAAGAATGCCGCCAGCAGCGCCAAATAAAATATTATGCCTAAAAGGCCCTGGCTTGCCGCCAAATCCATTATTCGAGAAGGCAGCTTGTCAAAGCGATAATTCCAATTCTCTCCGTAATTCATGCTGGACGGCCGATATTTTGAAAACACCAGGTCGAAAGTGCCTGGGCCGTTGCCGAAAAATAAATTAGCCCTAATCGAGTTTCGTGAAATGGTCCAGGCATCCGAAAAATTCAGGGACGGCCGGTCAAGCTCGCCGATAATCTTCGGCGCGGTGAAAATTTTCATTGCCGAAACCGAATAACCTCCCAAAACGGCCAAAATCAGTACAGCCGGGATGATTAAATTTATTTTAGGCGAATGGGCAATATCCGATCCGAGATAAAAAAACAGCGACCCCGCGAGAGTTCCGAAAATCGCCGTTATCCAAGCCGCCTGATTGCCGGACAATACAAGCAACGACAAGGCGGCCAGCCAAAGAAGCAAATGGTATACTTTGGACTTATAATCATCGACTTTCGAAAAAAGCATTAAACCGGTAAGCAATGCCAGCATAACGGCGCAGAATACGAAAAACGAACCGGTTGAACCGCTTACGAAAAATAGCAGTGACCGGAGCGCAACGCCGGCCCAGGCCATGTCCGCGAAAAAGCCGGCTAAATTTAAAGCCGCCAAAACAAGAATTGCCGCGAATGAATGCAGCAATACATCCAAATATTGCTTAACTGATTCCCTGTCGCGCCGCATGCCGGATATAACCAGATAAAAGACGGCAAAATTCATGATATTCAGAAAAGAATCCCCGGGAATGCCAAAGCTGCCGAAAATAGAAGTGTGGGTATGCAGGCCGAGCAACGCGGAAAACAAAGCTGAAATTGCATAAGCCAAAACCAACAGGTCGATAATATTCTTTTTAACGCCTGTGAATCCTTCCCTGACCGATTCGACGATGCGCAACAATGCCAAAACCGGAACGATCAGCCAGAATAAAATCTGCTTATTGATATCGAAATGCTCGGTGGTATAGGGCAAAAAAAACAAAGGCGCGATAAATATCAAAGCCTTGGTCAGAAATATTCTTACCCGAACAAGCGTATTCATATGGCAAATTATTCTTCGTACGATGAAAGCCCATCTACTTCCCCGACTTTATTGTCGAAAACATCCTGGATAAAAACGTTAATCGCCGTAGCGACCGGAATCGAAATAATCGCGCCGACAACTCCGGCCAGCTTAAAACCCATCAAGAGTACGGTTATGCTGACAATCGGATTTAGGCCGACTGCCCGCTGCATAATTTTAGGAACCAGGATATTGTTTTCGGTAAATTGTACCAGATAATAAAAAATACCGACAAAAACGGCCAGCATCGGCGACTGGGAAAAAGCCAAAAAGATGGCGGGTATCGCCCCCAGCGTCGGGCCAAGATAAGGGATAAACTCGAACAATCCTGCCATCAACGCCAATACCAGCGCATATTTGACGCGCATAATCGTAAGCCCCATGAATATCATTGCGCCGATAACGAGGCAAAGGATAAGCTGTCCGGTCAGCCATTGCCCGATTTTCCTCTGCATTCTGACGATCAAGCGCATGATATAGGGCTGCTGCTTCATCGGTACGACCGACCAAATGACCTTTTTCAGGGCGTCCTCTTCAACCACCATATAAAAAGTGATTACCAGCACCAGGAAAAAAGTAACGATTCCGCCGAAAATATTGGTCAGGGCGGCAAATAATCCCGTAGCGCTGGACTGCAGGTTGTTCTTGATGGAATCCAGCGATTCGGCTAAAGAAGCATATTGGTCGGCATACCCCTTGATCATGGTGAAGCCGGAAGCGATTTTTTCAAAATACAGCGGGGCATTTTTGGATAATTCGCCGATTTCATCGACTATCGGAGGTATGATCAAATATATCACTGAACTGAAAATTATGGCTAAGGCCAAATAGATAAAGACCATTCCCAATGCTCTGGGAATTCTTTTGGATTGCATCCAATCCACCCAAGGCTTGATGGCCGATGACAATATCAACGCTATGAAAAGAACCAACAAAATATCCCTTACTACATAAAGAAAGTATAGTAGCAGAAAGGTCGCTAATATTTTGACAATGGACACTGTCGTAATATTGATATTATAGGGCTTATGTTCCATATGCAGATTAAGAGTTTAATGATTATATTATAAAATTTTTAGCGAAAATTAACAAGATATGCAATAATCTAATGCGGATTTATTAAGGATTTTAGCAAATATACAGCTATTAAGCATATTTATGCAAATTTTAATACCCGGAGGCAGACTATATTCCGTTACTGCAACTGTTGAATAATGCCCAAAATAAAAAGAGGGCTCAGAATTTACCATACCCTCTTGGCCACGCCAGCAAAAATGAAACTTAATTTAATGGAATAGT
>CAZAFZ010000008.1:0-11942 GCA_964484745.1 uncultured Gammaproteobacteria bacterium
ATTCCTGGTAACGATAATTCCGGTAAACAGCGAGGTCACGACGCCCAGAGCCAGCGTGATAGCAAATCCCTTGATAAAGCTGGTTGAAAAATAATACAGGATTATGCAGGTAATCAGGGTTGAAAAGTTGCCGTCGCGGATTGATGGCCAGGCCCTGCGGAAAGCTTCCTCGATGGCGATGTTCAGCGGTTTGCCGGCAACCAGCTCCTCCTTCAGGCGCGCGAAAATAAGCACATTGGCATCGACCGCAACTCCGATCGACATGATGAAGCCGGCTAAACCGGGCAAAGTCAGCGTCACCGGCCAAAGCTTGAAAATAGCCATGACCAACACTCCATAAACGATCAATGAACATACCGAAACCAGGCCCGGCAGGCGGTAGACCGCGATCATGAATAAGGCAACCAGGGTCAGGCCGATTATTGCGGCCTTGACGCTGGCATCGACAGCTTCTTTGCCCAGGCTTGCTCCGACCGTCTGCTGGCTGACAATGCTGATAGGAACCGGCAATGCTCCGGCGTTCAGCCTTTGCGCCAGCAAATTCGCTTCCTTGACGTTGAAACTGCCCGATATGACAGCCTTGCCGCCGGTAATCTCTTCCTGCACGGTCGGCTGGCTGATTATGTAACTGTCCAACAATATCGCGACCGGCTTGCCTATATTGCGCTTGGTAATGTCCGCGAACATTTTCGAACCCTCATCGTCGAATTCCAGCGCAACCTGCGGGGTTCCGTCGTTGGGGTTGAACTGCACGGTTGAACGTTCCAGGTATTTGCCGGTCAACTCGGTGTTTTTCCATTGCGTATCCTGCTGGCCAATAATATCTTCAGCGGTCTTGGTCTTGATAAGAATACGGCGGGCGGTATATTCTGCGATCGGCCTTTCGTCTTCCTTGAAGATCAGATGGTAGCCGAATTTCGTTTCCACGATATATGAAATAGACCCCACTTTTTGGACAAACACGGTCTCCTCGAAAGGCGTGACCATCTGCCCTTTGGCAAACCAGCCCAATTCTCCGCCAGTCTGGTCAGCGCCCGGTTCATTGGAATGCTTTTTGGCCAATTCCTTGAAATTCTGCACAGTGGCTTCTTTTTCTATTTCCCTGATCTTGTCCAGGGCTTCCTCTTTGGACAAATCGCTGGAGCAGCCTTCCGATTCCTTGGAACAGATAAGGATATGGGCCGCTTTAACCTCTTTTTGGACCTCGTTCTCGTTAAAGGGATCTGTTTTTTCTTTCTTGCTTTCAAGTTTTATGATCTCATAACCTTGAGAAGTTTTTTGCAAATCTTTAGTGTATTCTCCCTCTTTCAGTCCGGAAACTATGGCATAAAGTTCGGGATTGTCCGCTTCTGTTATGCCGGCAGTTTCCCCGCCGTTCGAAGCCGTAACCTCGTCTTCACTGTAGGTTTTGGCCAGCTCGGCAATATCACCGCCGCTGATGGCTTTACCCAGTACTTCCTCGGCCTTCTTTTCGGCTGCTTTGTTGTAATCATCCAGTTCTTTCTGCTGTTCAGCCGTGAGCTTAGGCGCCTCGCCAGAGGGCTCTTTAAATTCCAGCAAAGGCGTTTCCCCGATCATTTTGATCGCATTATCAACGTCTTTCTCTCCGGCTAATTCGATGATCAGCTGGTAATCTCCCATCGCGGTTTGCGTAGTTTCGACCCGCGGTTCGCTGATGCCGAAATTATTAACCCTTCTCTCGATAACATCGCGTGCGCCCTCCAAAGCAGTGTTGCGGTCCGCATCGGGAATATCGGCCATTTCGGCTTCATAGATCAGCTGGGTGCCTCCTTGCAGATCAAGCCCCAGCCTGAAAGGCAGCTCCTTTATTTCGGGCAGCTTGATAACGTATCCCGTTTTATCCTTGAGGTAATTGGCCGCTTGGTTATAGTAATTGCCGCCGTCAACGAGCAATCCGGCGATAAACAGGACGGCAATAAAACCGAAAATCTGGTAAACTCTGGCTCTTTTCCCCCCTTTGAGATATTTATCGAAAAAATTTGCCATATTAACAAAATAAAACTAGTTAAATATGTTAAACCAGTTAGATACGTTAAACCAGTTAGATACGTTAAACTAATCTTAGCAATTAATAGTTTTACAATATACAATTATATTAATTAAAACACGACAAAAAAGCAAGTGTTTATATTGGCTTGACAAAATAGTTAAAATGTTTCAAAAAAAATAAATATCACTAAAAGAAATGCTAACCTTAATCTCCTTTTACAATTCGCTTTGAATCATGTTCGTAATGAGTTGTTGAAAATTCAAACAGATTGGAATCCGCCAATGCAGTCATTTGATGGCGGAGATTCCTTTTTATTTCAAGGCAATCACCCGGCTCCATGATAAATGTTTTAGCTTCCGGACCTGACGCCTCATCGCTCCAGCCGACCTTAATCTCCAGTTTACCGGAAAATAAATAAAAGGTTTCATGCTTTTGCTCGTGGTAGTGGAAGCTGCATCTTTTGCCTTTTTTAAAAAAGAGGAGCTTGCCGCAATAATGCTTATTATTGCAGATCCAGTCTTCAAAGCCCCAGCCCTTGGGATGCCTTTCAGGCTTGCAGGGTTGAGGCAGTTCTTGCCTGTTTATATTTTTATCCATATTTTCGGCTCTAAGAGCCTACCAATAGCCTTAACTACTGGCGGACGAGACTCAAAATAATCGCATTCCATGCAACATGCTAATTTCCGCAGCATCGCTTGTACTTTTTTCCGCTCCCGCACGGGCAAGGATCGTTGCGTCCGACTTTATTGCCTTTATCGTCCCGCATTTTCTGGGTGACGATATCCGCCTTATCCTGGTTGTCTTTGTTTTCCCCTCCGGCTGCCGCAGCGGACATGCCGGAACCCCGCCCTTGCATTTCTTTGGCCGGTGCCATATAGACTTTTGCCCGGTCGATCAGGGTCGGAGCCTTGAACTGCTGCGCGTCGGCGACCTTATAAATGCTGTAGACGACCTGCTTTTGGATAAGGTTATTGAGCTCATTGAACATGCGGTAAGCTTCCTTCTTATATTCAACCAGCGGATCGCGCTGGCCATAACCCCTCAAGCCGATGCCTTTGCGCATGTAATCCATCGCTTCCAAATGCTCGATCCAAAGAGTATCGATCGAGCGGATCAAAACCTCTTTCTCAACATCGGACCAGGAAAAACCGTGCTGTTCTATCGCATTTTTCATCGCCTCGTATTTTTCCTTGGCCAATCCGAAAATGTGCTCGATCAGCTTGGTCCTGGCTATCGCTTTGTTCAGCTTGTCGCCGGAAGCGGCGATACTGACAATATCCTCTTTCAGCCTGCCGTTGGCCGGAAAGATGGTCGATACCGATTCGTAGATTTCTTCCAGATTCCAATCCTTGGCGTATTCGCTTTCGGTATGAAAAATGACAAACTGCTCCATCTCGTTCTCGACCATCGACAATATAATATCCGCTAGCGATCGGGATGTATCATTTATAATTTCTGAATTCAGATTTGATTGGGAATTGTCCGCCAGCTGGCGGATTGGGAATTGGGAATTATTATTTATGCCGGCGGATTTTTTTTGCTGTTCATATATTTCAAGAATATTCCTGCGGCGCTTATAGATGCTCTCCCTGTGCTTGTTGATGACATCGTCATATTCGACCAAATGCTTGCGGATATCAAAGTTATTGCCTTCCACCCTCTTTTGGGCCGATTCGATCGATTTGGAGATCAAAGAATTTTCGATCGGCATATTCTCCGGGACATTGAGGGTTTTCATCAGATTTTTCATCCGGTCTCCGCCGAAAATGCGCATCAAATCGTCTTCCGGCGACAGATAGAACTGGCTGGAGCCGGGATCGCCCTGCCGTCCGGCGCGTCCGCGCAGCTGGTTGTCGATCCTCCTGGCTTCGTGCCGCTCGGTGCCGATTACATGCAGTCCTCCAAGCTCCCTGACTTTTCGCGCCTCTTCCGGCTCGGGAGGATTGCCGCCGAGAATTATGTCGACTCCGCGTCCGGCCATATTGGTGGCGATCGTAACTGCTCCTAATTTTCCGGCCTGGGCGATTATTTTGGCTTCCTTCTCGTGATTTTTGGCATTGAGCACCTGGGTTGCCACGCCTTCCCTCTCCAGCAATTCGGCCAGCAGCTCGTTCTTTTCGATGGAAATAGTGCCGACCAATACCGGCTGCCCGGCTTCGCTCCTGGCCTTGATATCCCTGGCAACCGCGTTGTACTTGCCCAGCTCGCTGCGGTAAATCAGGTCGTTCATATCTTCGCGGATCATCGGCTTATGGGTCGGGATGGAAACGGTTTCCAGGTTATAGATCTTGGAAAATTCTTCGGCTTCGGTAAGCGCGGTACCGGTCATGCCGGCCAATTTCTTATAGATCCTGAAATAATTTTGGAATGTGATGGTTGCCAGGGTCTGCGATTCCCGCTGGATCTTGACGCCTTCCTTCGCTTCGATCGCCTGGTGCAATCCTTCCGAATAGCGCCTTCCGTGCATCAGCCTCCCGGTGAATTCGTCGACAATGATCACTTCCCCGTCCTTGACCACGTAATCGCGGTCATTTTTAAAAAGTACCAGGGCTTTTAAGGCCTGCTCGATGTGATGCACTTCGCGGATTCCGCCGGACGTATAGATATTGTCCACCCCGAGCCATTTTTCCATTTTGGTTATGCCCCCTTCGGTCAGGGTTGCTGCCCGCATTTTTTCGTCCAGGTTATAATCATCGTCTTCTTTCAAGCGCGAAACCAATTCGGCGAACTTATAATATTTATCGGTCGACTCTTCGGCCGGAGCGCTGATGATCAGGGGGGTCCTGGCTTCATCGATTAAAATCGAGTCGACTTCGTCCACGATCGAATAATACAATCCGCGCTGGACCATGCGCTCCAGGTTCGGCACCATGTTGTCCCTTAAATAATCAAAGCCGAATTCGTTGTTCGTTCCGTACAGGATATCGCAGTTATAGGCTTCCTGGCGGGTGATCGGCTTTAAGCGCTTAAGCCGTTCATCGTATTGCGATTCATCGAAATATTCGGGGTCATAAATATACGCCCGGTCATGCACGATCACGCCGGTCGTGATGCCTAGGAGATGGTAAGCCGGCGCGTTCCAGCCGGCGCCGATCCGCGATAGATAGTCATTGACGGTTACCAAGTGCGCTCCGCGTCCGGTCAAGGCATTCAAAAACAGCGGCAAGGTGGCCACCAGCGTTTTCCCCTCGCCGGTCCGCATTTCCGCGATCTGCCCCTTGTGCAGCACGATTCCGCCGACCAGCTGGACATCATAATGCCTCAAGCCGAGCGTCCGCTTGGCTGCTTCGCGCATTAAAGCGAAGGCATCCGGCAATATTTCGTCCAGTTTGGCCTCGGTGTCTTGTGCTGTCCGGACCCCATCGCGCAATGCTTCAGCGCTCCCCTTTAATTCCGCATCGGAAAGCGGAGCATAACGGCTTTCCAGCCCGTTGATGCGATCGATAATATCTTTGTATGAATCGATGATCCTGCGGTTAGGATCTCCGAATATTTTTGTAATTAAACTCATAAAAAAGCATCCCTAAACGGATGTTAACATGCTAAACCTGTGCATTCTTTTTATTATGAAAACTTAAAAATAATTCCATAAAAACTCCCCCCCTTCATTCGAGGGGAGGCCGGAAGGGGTCAAAATTAGCTATAATCCCCGCGGCCCCGCTTAACAAGGGACGGGGAAATACTTTTTCTACATACCTATTATAATATAATATTTTGATTATATCAAATATTGGCAAAATTACGGCTAATATTAATTTTTTACGATCAGGTAGCCAAGGAAAATTATGGACAACGCCCAGATCATTTTCCAGCTGAGCCAGCTGAAAATCGGCAGAAAATTATCCAAAAAAATGATCAAACCGATAATAATTATCACGGTGCCGATCAAATTCCTTTTTGAGCTGAAGACGCTTTTTACCGGTTCCCTGGCGATTTCCGGATTGATTTCCTTGCCTGGTTCGGGCTGCGGTTCCGGCCGTGCAAAAATGTTCATTGCCGATTTTTCCCCTGAAGATGCCGGCATGTTCGGCAGAGGCTTTGCTTCGGAATGCTCAATTTCGGACTCCGAAGGCAAAATGACCATTAAAATAATATACAGCAAAATTCCAAAACCATTGGCAAAGGCCAGCAAAATGAATACTACCCTGACCAATACCGGATCGATATTAAAATACTCTCCCAAGCCGCCGCAGATGCCGGCGATTATCCTGTCCTTTTTGGAGCGGTATAATTTTTTATCAACGTTATTGGACATAAGTTTTAATAACAGATACTAATATAATATTATCGCTTCGCAAGCCCACTACGAATGGGCACATGCGAATTTTTATTATGCGATGATACTAATGAATACTAATAATAAAAATTTAAAATTATAAACGTTTGACTTACGACTTTCGACTAATAGACTGATTAATGACTAACGACCAGGGATAACGACTAAATCTGCGTTGCGAGTTATGAGTTGCGAGTTATGTTTTTTTTGACATGCGCTTTTCTTTATACTTGATTATCGCTCTTGCCAAATGGTCCTTCACTTTATCGACGGCCTTTTTGAGCTCCTTTTCGGTTTTCTCGATCCGCAATAATTCATGCGGCAATTCGAGATTTACTTCTGCGCGGTATATTTCCCCTTTATTCTGGCCCTTAACCGCCAGGCTTATTTCGACATCGCAATTAATGGCCGGGAAATTGCCCAAATATTTATCGAGCATATCCATTTTTCTCTGGATATAATCCTTGATTTCTGGGGAAAGTTTTATTTTTGTCGCTTTGATGTTGATTTTCATATAAATAATGATATTTATTAATAATACTCATTCAAATTAGCACGATTATTAAATAAAATCAAAGGTCTTGAAATTATCTAATATTGTGTATAATATATTACTATTGGATTTTATTAAAATTTTAAGGAGGGCTAAACTTCCGCAATTTATTGGGTTTTTAAATAATGCGGTTTTTTATTTGTTAATTTACATACAGAAAACTATGGAAAAAAGCGCTTTGTCCGCTAAAAACGGCAATCCCATTACATTAAAGCGGCCCTGGGGTTTGCTTGCCTCTATAAATCTATACGGATGCGATCCGGTTTTAATCAGGGAACCTGAGGCGATCCGCCAGTATGTCATCGAACTGTGCGGCCTGATCGATATGAAAAGGTTTGGAGAAGCACTCATCCAGAGATTTGCCGAGGGCTATTACGAGGGGGTTTCGCTGATGCAATTCATCGAAACATCTTCGGTCACGGCCCATTTTGACGAGCAGGAAAATCGAGCTTTTATCGATATTTTTTCCTGCAAGTTTTTCGACTCGAAAACGGCGGCTGAGTTTTCACGGAAATTTTTTAAAGCGTCAAAATACGAATTGAACATCCTGACACGTGATTAAGCGCATTTACGCGATCAAATATGCCAAAAGCGCTCCGGATCTCCGGAGCGCTTTTTAAATAATTTATTATTTTATTTTAATCATGTATTTTGGGGTTGTTAGGCTTCGATGTTTTTACACCCAACATTGGGTAGAATGTTTTTATCTTCTTTTTGTAAAAAGAAGCAAAAACTTAGCGGGCAGAGAAACAAATTCAGATAATTTTTTCGCTCCATCCTCGGAAAATCACAACTCCGCCGACTTCCTTATGCCTTGGCATTGATTCGTCGGCGTCAAACAAGTGATTTTACTCCCTCGGTTTACCACTCAAAATTCTCTCGAATTTTTTCATGCCCGCAGTTACAAAACAATAATTATTCCATTGACTAATAGACTAACAGACTTATAGACTTGCAGACTATATTTCGACTAATGACTATTATAGTTATTTCTATGTCCGCACTATTCGGATATTTTAAATAATTGTTCGGGGTGTACTAATTCGGGGCATTCGGATTTTCATTCGGAGCATTCGGATTATATTTATTGTTTTACGTTACACGTTACGCGAAAATGTCTTACTGGCTCGTGGTCGCTTGCCCCGCATCGATCTGGGAAATAAACTCATCAACTGCCGCTTGAAGGCTGGGATCTATCTCGGAAACTTTGGCAGCGGCTTCCTTGGCCTTGTCAGGCATACCGTTTTGCAGGTAAAGCTTGGCCAGGTTAACCCAGACATTCGCGTCTTTAGGAGTCAGCTCCGACAGCCTCTGGGCCAATTTCATCATTCGCGCATAGTCTTTGTTTTTTTCATATCTTGCCAGCAAAGCCTTGATATTATCCGGCGAACGCAAATTGGCGTTTGCGCCCCCTTTGTCAAGGCATTCATCCATGTAATGCATGCCTTGCTCTTCGTCCTGCATATAAAGATAAACCTGGGCCAGTTGGCATGAGCTATCGGAGTATTTGGGATTCAAGTCATAGGCATATTTGAATGTTTCCAGGGCTTTATCTTTTTCCCCCATCGCAAGCTGCATCTGGCCTTTATAATAATAGATCGGAATCCTGCCGGGGCTGGCATCGATCGAACGGTCGATCAAGTCCATGGATTTTTGCTGATATTCGAATGATTTAATGCCGTCAATTTTCTGGTATGCGCCTGCTGCCAGAAAATAATTCTGCGAAGCGAGCAAAAGCGCCATGCTGTCTTTTGGATTATAATTGATATTCTTATCGGCCAGATCCAGGGTGAAATTGAAAATGTAATCCAGATCGTCTTTGCTGGAATTGGCAAAAGCGCTTGGATCGGCGCCGCCCAATAGCCTATGGAGGGTTGTCCTCGAATCGCGGTCCAACACGCTGTTGTGGCTAAGGGCCTGCTTGTAAATATCAACGGTTGCTTTTATGTCCTTGGTCTTGGCGAATTCGTTTTGGGCTTCGATCGTGCCGACCAGCATCATGGTCGGTTTGATGTTGCCCTGGTAAATGACGAATATTATAAACAGTCCGGCAATCCCCGCCAGATAGAACTTGCCTGTGGACATTTCCCTTTCTTTGGCATATTTGACCTGCCTTTCCCCGCTATGCAGCCAATAGACATAGGCAAAAACGATCATCAATGCGATATAGGTTACCATGGCATCGAAAACGAAAAGATTTTGGATAAAATACGCGATCAGCAAGCCGGTTACCAGCGCAATATCCTGGAGCTCGGCATAATCCTTGCGATAAGCTTTGATGAGATAAATCATGATAAAAACGAACATGGATAAATACGCTGCCAGCCCAAGAGCACCGGTAGTAGAAAGCAAATCTACGATATTGTTATGCGCCCGGTCAAAATACGTCTCGCCGGTGGTATAATTGAAAAATTCCGGCGGGAAAAAACGGTCGAATGTGATGGCATAATTGCCATAACCCGTGCCTAGCAGCGGATGCTCAGGGAACTCCTTGAACGCCGCGTTCCAGGAAATGAAACGGGTATTCATGGTCGGGTCATTCAAGGAAATATGGGTCATGCGGAAAAGATAGCCGTTGGATGCGATCAGCTTATTGTCCCTGAAAAGAAATATGGAGCCGAGGATTATAACGAAACTGGCCAGAGAAATCAGGCTGTATGTCCTGAACTGCTTGTTCTTGGTCAGGATAGTGACGATGAGCAGGCTTACGGCTATGCCGATAAAAAAGCCGAAATACGAACCGCGGGTGCCGGAGAAAAAGAGGGCTAAAAATATCAGGATCATGGCCGCTAAATAGAGCGACCGGATGCCCCATTTCTTCTCGTCGGTAAACAGGATAGCCGCAAAAGAAATATTGAATATGGCATATGCTCCGACATAGGCCGCGTTGCCAATGGTAGCAATGATTCTGCCGGACCCCCACGGGCTATAGACAATGCCGAACTGCTGTCCGATCCCGTGGATTGAAACCAAAACAGCCGTAATCACCGATACGATAAGCAGGTTTTTCCAATCGTCCCAGCTTCTGAAGACCGTTACAATGACCATGTAAAAAAGCAGGAAGTGAGCCAGGTGGAACCAGCCCAGCATGCGTTCAACGTCGCCCCAAAAGCTTAAATTAAAATCTACGCCGGTAAAACAGCTCACTAGAATTACGCCGAAAAAAGCGAGGATACTGTAGGTCAGCCAATTAAGCTTCGGACGCCACTCTGGATACTTGAGGATAAGAATTATCCAAAATATTGATAAAATCTCTACCAAAATGTTAAAGTAAATCTGTTTTGACGTAATGTAAGGGAATAGCAGATTTTTAAAAACGAAAAAGTGGGACAGGAAAGTCAGATAAATCCCGACCTTCAGAACGTTAAGCAGGTTTTTCTGGTTCATATTAATTTGAAATAATAATATACGAATTCATTCGAATTATACGAATTAATACTAATTTATTATTCGTAATCATTCGTATCATTTGTATACATTAGTATATTGGTATCTAATGTTTATTAAACTACGGTCTTGAATCGCAAAAAAGAGTATCTTAACAACGCGCTTTAGCGCGTCTTTTAGAATATTAACATACCAAAGGAATATGTAAAGAAGGAAAATCCCCTTATTTTAATAGTTTAGCGGTAGAGGTTCAACCTCTAAAAGGAGACGTCCGACGTCTCCCAAAGGATAAAATTACTCCCCCTTTTTAAGGGGGAGATTAAGAGGGGGTAAAAAAAATAATATTCCAGCAATTATTAAATTGATTTTAATTAGCCAGCCAAACGATTATTTATATATTCTATCAGCGCAAAAATCAAATTAAAGTAAAGAAAATATGAAATATTTTTATTTTTAGCGGTCCGACCGCTAAAAGTCGACATAAATTGGTAATTAAAGCCGCCCCGCACTGGATGTGCGGGGCGGCTTTGGTTCAGGTTATGCGCTACCTGAAAACGTTATATCAAGAGATTACTTGGACAATCCCTGAGCATCCAATGGGATGTTCTTGACCAGGTAGTCGTCGTACCAGTCTGAAGTTCCAAGACCATGGGCATTGGCAGAGCCGTCAGACCAGACAAATGTAGCTGCAGTAGTTGTAGCTGCGTAGGCGGTCTGCTGGGTGACTGCTACAGCGGCGGAAGCATCAATGTAAGTGCTGACCGAATCATTGGTCGCGACGCTTGATGCGCTTCCCTTCAAAGAATAGGTCTTTTCTCCTGATCCGGATACTGACTGTTCATTGGTAGCCAAGAAGGATACGGCACTGCCAGAGACGGAGAATGTACCGGCAATTTCAGTGCTTCCTTCATACAGCTTGAAGCCACTAACCTGGAATCCCGTGGAAGAAGTCGCTACGGTGAAGATCATTTTCTTCCAGTAGATCGGGTTGGTATCGGCTGCAACCGTGAATTTGGACAATGTGTTGTTGCCTTCTGCCAATATGGTTGTCGGCAAGGTTGCGGAAGTGATGGTCGGAATGGCCTTGAAGACATACATGTTGTTGGTATCCAAGGCAGGAGTTGCAGGCGTTTCGGCTCCGGTTGAAGCAGGCCTGTACTTATAGGAATCCAGGGTAGCTTTGACGTTAGCGCCTGAAGTTCCGGCTCCGGTTCCGACGGTTCCGAGTACCAGTTCAACCGTAACGACCTTGGATGCGTTGTTGGCAACCGCGATGCTTAAGCCCGAGAAAGTGACAGTGCTTGCGCCCGGTTTGGACAAGATAACCGCGTCGGTATCGCCGTCTTTCAGGTTCACGGTAGCGATGTTCGATGCGTTAACAAAGCTGATAACCATCTCGCTGACAGTGATCGCGTCGTTGACCGCGTTGAACTTATAAGCGCCCACCGCTTTGGTCGAATTGCCGACAGTGATCATGTTAACCGGCGAAGAAGGATCAAGCGAAACCGATACTGAAGCATTGCCTGCAGCAATCAGCTGTCCGTTGATCGCTCCGGTCGTCGCTGACTGGCCTGAGTTAGCGGTTGTACCCGTTACGGTCATGACTGACCTGATATCGTGGGTCGCAGTAACAGTGCTCCTGATCTTGGCGTAAACTTCAACCGTCAGGTTGGCATTTTTGGCCAACAAATAGTTTATTGACCAGGAATTATTCG
>CAZAFZ010000008.1:11952-13218 GCA_964484745.1 uncultured Gammaproteobacteria bacterium
TCGAATCGGCCACCGATGTCTTGACTGATCCGGTATTGGACCCGTACTTGACATAGACATCATAGAGGTCGTCCGATGCGTCGAATGAACTGCCGGTTGTGGTCGCAAAGCTGACAGCGATCGTGTTAAGGTTGACATCCTCGCTGGAATTTCCGGTTACATTAAAAGATGCAATCTTATACGCGGTGGTCTGCGGAACGACAACGGTCTGACTGCCATAAGTGGATGTCATGGCCATGCCAATGCTGCCGGCAGCAATTGTCAGCTGATTGCCGGGAACGTCTGTTGTATCCGGGAAATTGATCAGCTGCAGCGAGCTCATGCCCTGGGCATTGCCGGTCTGTGCATCCAGATTGACAGTGAATGTCGCGGGTGCGATGGCGTCGTTGAAGGCGCCTGATTCATTGTCGTAAATATCGGCAATAACCGCCAAAGTTACCGGAGTACCCGGGTTGACGGTATAATTTACCGTATATTCCGTATATGCCGGTGAGCTGCCGCTATCCTTCAAATCAGCAGTGCTGCCGATCTGAACGCCGTTAGCGGTCAATTTACCGTTCCTCAACTGATTCAATGTCGTGCTGGCCGAGGAGAAGTATGCCCTGATCGTATCGATTTTAACAGCTTCGCCATTGGCTTCAAGGGTATATTCAGCCAAAGTAACACCTGCTCCGTTCTGCAAAACATTGCCTGATGGAGAAGTGCTGGACTTGGTGATAGTCAAAGTTCCTACAGAAATGGTCTGAATGCCGGTGGTCTGCGAAGTGAATGTGCCTGCATTAACGGTAGCCAATACGTTCGCATTATACTCGGTATCGACAACCATAACGTCAGCAGCCTGCCTGATAGAGAAGCTGAAATTCCTGTTGGAACCATTCTTGATATCGCCAACCATCTTGACAACCCTTGAACCGGTTTCAAGCCTCTTTGGTGTTGCAGTCAAATCAAATGTAACATAGCCGTTGCCGTCCATTGATTGAACCGCTGAACCGACCTGGGTGCCATCGATAAAAAGCCTGAAATTCTCGAGGTCGGCAGACTGGACAGAACCTACCTGCCTGAAAGCAATGCTCTTCAGATCAACAGCCCTTGTTCCGACAGTTACGTTCTCCTGGAACATCACATAATCGTTCTGTACAGGTACTGCCGTGTTAGTGGTCGGAAGTATGGAGCTGGAAGTCATATCAAAAGTGGCAAGCGATGCCTGAGCTATGCTCATCATGTTGCCGCTCATCGGGAAAGACCCGCTGACAACAGCGCCATTGG
>CAZAFZ010000009.1:0-12891 GCA_964484745.1 uncultured Gammaproteobacteria bacterium
TTTATGATTCATTGGTGAACGGGATCCCGAATATTCGCTTTGCGATTCGGGAGAAGTTCGAAATTTGAATTTACCTTTGATTATCTTCTTTTTTTTCCTGTTGATCCGACTGGCTTGCCCCATCTGACTCTTTATTTTCCGCTTGATCTCCATCTGCTGCGGCTCCTGATTCGGCTTGCGGTTCTTCGGGCTTTTCCACTTCCTCTGCTGCTGCTGCCGGTTCCTGTTCTGCCGGCGCTTTAACTGCAGTCAACTCTCCCTGGCCCGATAGCAGAATCAGGCTGTTTCTGGCGCCCGGAACCGCTCCCTTTATATATATCAGGCCATTTTCATTATCTATTTCGATTATTTCCAGGTTTGCCGTGGTTACTCTTTCGTTGCCCATTCTGCCGGCCATTTTCACTCCTTTAAATACTCTTTGCGGTCCGGTTGAGCCGATCGAGCCGGGCATCCTGACCTGGTCTTTCGTACCATGGGTTTTGTTCTGGCCGTGGAAACCGTGCCTCTTAACGACTCCCTGGAATCCTTTCCCCTTGGAAGTCCCGACAACTTTCATTGCTTCGCCGGCGCTGAATGAGGAAACATCGATAACGTCACCGCGCTTCAGTCTTCCGGCAGCCTCTGCGCTCCTGAATTCGCGCAAATATCTGAAATTATCCAAACCGGCAAAATGGCCTTTCTGGGGTTTAGCCGTATGTTTTTCCTTTTTAGATTCATAACCTAACACTACCGCATCGTAGCCGTCTTTCTTGGAATTCTTCAGCTGGACAACGGTGCAAGGCCCGGCTTTGATCTTGGTTACCGGAAACACCTTTTCGCCTTTCCAGATCTGGGTCATTTCGATTTTTTTGCCTATGATAAACTTCATAAATATTTCTCGATGCTGATATGCGAATTTATGGTAATTATGCTAATGGCTGATGCCAATATGCCAATTATACGAATGATGCTAACCATGCTAATCAGAGTTTATTCGCATGATTGGCAGGCATTAGTGCTATTGGGATCGCGGAATAAAAAAACTGGCTTTCAATCAACCGCAGCCAGCAAGCAACAATCAAACATTGATCTGACAATTAATTTTGATCCGTTTGCTGAAAGATTGATTCCTCTGGTGCAACCGCACTGATCCGCAGGGCACTTTCCCTTTGGCTTGCCAGAGGGAGTTACCGATGTTATCGATGCGGTTTTATTTTATCAACGATAGCTGAATGCTTTACATTTTTATTTCAATATCCACTCCGGCCGGCAGATTAAGGCTTGATAATGCCTCGATTGTCTCTCCGGTCGGTTCAATGATGTCTACCAGGCGCTTGTGGATCCTCATTTCATACTGGTCCCTGGCGTCTTTGTGGATGAAGGTGGACTTATTGACCGTATACTTCCTCTTTTCGGTCGGCAGCGGAATGGGTCCGAAAATCTGGGCGCCGCTCCTCTGGGCGGTTTCGATGATCGTGCGGGTGGATTGATCGATGATCTTATGGTCAAAGGCCTTGATCTTGATCCTGATCCTCTGTTTAAATTCGTCCTGCTGAACCTGCTTCTCCGGCCGAGGGGAAGCGGATGTCTTTTTTTGCGTTTCCTTTTTGGTTTTCTCCGTCATTAATTTGAATGAAATTATAATGGATAAGCCGGTCAACCGGCTGAAAATAAATCCATATTTCTCCTCCCTTGTCTCAGGCCAGGGAGGAATATATCTGAATTTATTTCAATATTTTCGTGACAACTCCGGCGCCGACGGTTCTTCCGCCTTCGCGGATGGCGAATCTCTGTTTTTCCTCAAGAGCTACGGGCGCAATCAACTTAATCTTGATATTGACCGTATCTCCCGGCATGACCATCTCCGTGCCTTCAGGCAGCTCGATTTCGCCGGTCACATCGGTTGTTCTGACGTAAAATTGCGGCTTGTAGCCTTTAAAGAAAGGCTTGTGGCGTCCGCCTTCGTCTTTGGACAAAACGTAAACTTCTGCTTCAAAATCGGTATGCGGAGTTACGCTTCCCGGTTTTGCCAAAACCTGGCCCCTTTCAACTTCATCCTTTTTGGTGCCGCGCAGCAGAATGCCGGCATTATCTCCGGCCATGCCCTGGTCAAGGGACTTATTGAACATTTCAACTCCGGTAACGATGGTTTTTTTGGTTGGAGCCAATCCGATTATTTCAACTTCCTCATTTACTTTTATTATGCCCCGCTCAATCCTTCCGGTTACCACGGTACCTCTGCCTTCGATCGAAAAAATATCTTCAATCGGCATCAAATAGGGTTTGTCGATTTCCCTGGTCGGTTCGGGAATGAATTCATCCAGAGCTTTTAAAAGCTGGACGATCGGTTCGGCGTCCGTTCCGGCCGGGTTTTCCAAGGCTTTCAAGGCCGAACCCCTGATGATCGGTGTTTCATCGCCGGGAAACTCGTATTTTTTCAACAAATCACGGACTTCCTCTTCGACCAAGTCGATCAAATCTTTGTCCTCTACCATATCGCATTTATTCAGGAAAACGACGATATGGGGTACGCCCACCTGCCTGGCCAAAACGATGTGCTCTCTGGTCTGAGGCATCGGGCCATCGGTAGCCGCGACCACCAAAATCGCTCCGTCCATCTGGGCTGCGCCGGTGATCATGTTTTTGACATAATCGGCGTGTCCGGGACAATCTACATGGGCATAGTGCCTGTTCTCGGATTCATATTCGACATGGGCCGTGGCGATGGTTATGCCGCGCGCTTTCTCTTCAGGCGCTGCATCGATCTGGTCAACGCTCTTATTTGATGCTGTTAACCCCTTTGCGGCCGCAACTTTCAAGATCGCCGCGGTTAAAGTTGTTTTGCCATGATCAACGTGGCCGATAGTACCAACATTGACATGTGGCTTTGTTCGTTCAAATTTTTCTGCCATGCTTTTCTGATCTACGGCCCCCAATTGAATTATGCAATTCGAGAGAGGGGTTACTTGCCTTATAGGGCAACCAGCCGTTTAATTAAAATTAATATTATATGTAAAACTGGTGGGACTGGCTAAGTCATTCAAGTATATTTATAGCTTGCTGAAATATTCGCTTATTTAACGGATTTCTTCAAAAAGTAATTTCTTCGAAATACTGCCTGTCTTCTTCGATCACTTCTTCGGCGGCCTCCTTTCTTTCCTTCGGAATCGTCCATCTTTTCACGGGTTTTTCAGCGCTTTCATCTTCCATATCTTTGCTGTCTTCAAAAAATTGGATATCGGTATTGATATTTTCCCTGGAAAATGTTTTTTGCTGTAATTTTTGCGTAATATCTTCGAAATCCTGCTGGCTTTTCCAAATAGCAATATCGCGGTTAATTTTATCAATAAGCTCCTTTTCTGTCAAGTCGGCCAGACCGCGGGTGCTTAAGGCAATTTCCTCGTAATCATCGATATTCATTACCATATAAGCACTTTCGGGTTTATTAATATCGTCAAAAACGATGATCTTGTCTCCGGTCTTTCTGATGATATCTAATGCCTTTTTGAACTTATTGTTCATAAATATTGCCGGTCAGCCCTCCCGATGCCGTTTCAATACCATTATAATATTTTAATAACAAATCGACAAAATGTCAAAATATTTATTTTTTCGATTTTCCGCTGATAATTTCCTGGGCGACATTGCTTGGAACTTCGCTGTAATAAGCGAATTCCATGGAATAGCTGGCCCTTCCCTGCGTCATTGATCTAAGCTGGGTCGCATAACCGAACATTTCAGCCAAAGGCACTTTCGCATCAATAGACTTGGATTGTCCCCTTTCCCCCATTTCCTCGATTTGTCCGCGTTTTGAATTCAAATCTCCGATTACGTCGCCCATAAACTGCTCGGGAGTGATAACGTTTACGCGCATAACCGGTTCGAGAATTACAGGATGGGCTTTTTTGGCGGCTTCCTGGAAAGCGAGCGAGCCCGCGACCTTAAATGCTGCTTCGGAAGAATCTACTTCGTGGTATGAACCGTCATAAACGGTGACTTTTACGTCTACGATCTGATAGCCGGCAACCACGCCTTTATCGGTAGCTTCCTTGACTCCTTTTTCTATCGGCAGCACATATTCGCGCGGGATAACTCCGCCCTTGATATCGTTGATGAATTCAAATCCTTTGCCTTGTTCATTCGGTTCGACGCGCAGCCAGCAATGGCCGTATTGGCCCCTGCCGCCAGACTGTTTGATATACTTGCCTTCTCCTTCGGCTCGCCCCTTGATAGTTTCGCGGTAGGCGACCTGCGGCTGGCCGACGTTAGCTTCAACGTTAAATTCCCTTTTCATCCTGTCGATGATGATCTCCAAATGGAGCTCGCCCATGCCGGCGATCAAAGTCTGGTTAACCTCTTCGTCCGTAGTGACCCGGAAAGTCGGATCTTCTTCCGCCAATTTGCTCAAAGCGATTCCCATTTTTTCCTGGTCAACCTTGGTTTTCGGTTCAACCGCGATATGGATAACCGGTTCCGGAAACGTAATGGATTCGAGGACGACCGGCCGCGATTCGTCGCAAAGCGTATTGCCTGTCGTCGTATCTTTCAGGCCGATGGCTGCGGCGATCTCTCCGGCATACACTTCCTGCACCTCTTCGCGGTGGTTCGCGTGCATCCTGACGAGCCTGCCGATCCGCTCTTTCTTGCCGGTCGAAGAATTCAGCACATAGCTGCCCGACCTCATGATGCCGCTGTAAACCCTGATGAAGCAAAGCTTTCCGACAAAAGGATCGGTAGCTATTTTAAAGGCCAGGGCAGCCAATTTTTCCTCATCGGCCGGCTTGACATCTATTTTTTTCTCTTCACTCTTCGGATCAAAGCCTTCGGTCGAAGGAATATCCAGCGGAGAAGGCAGATATGCCGTCACGGCGTCCAAGAGCATCTGCACTCCCTTGTTCTTCAAGGCGCTGCCGCAGAGAACCGGTACGATCTTATTGGTAACGACCGCTTTTCTTAATTCGTTTTTTATTTCATCAACCGAAATTTCTTCGCCGGATAGGTATTTTTCCATCAGCGGTTCGCTGTTTTCCACAACCGCTTCCACCAGTTTGGACCTGTATTCTTCGGATTTTTCGCGCATATCTTCAGGTATTTCCCCTTCCTCCCACTTGGTGCCGAGTTCATCCTGGAACATGCGGGACTTGCGTTCGATCAGATCGATAATGCCCTTGAACTGGTCTTCCTGCCCGATCGGTAGCTGGATCGGATAAGCGGCTTTTGTCAGCCGTTCATGGATCGAATCAAGATCCTTGAAAAAATCGGCGCCGGTCCGGTCCAATTTATTGACAAATGCCAGCCGCGGCACGTTATATTTATCAGCCTGATGCCAGACAGTTTCCGATTGCGGTTCGACTCCGGCAACGCCGTCGAACACCACTACTCCGCCGTCCAAAACCCTGAGCGAACGTTCAACTTCGGCAGTAAAATCGACGTGTCCGGGGGTATCGATGATGTTTATCCGGCAATCCTGCCAGAAGCAGGTTGTAGCGGCGCTGGTGATGGTGATCCCTCTTTCCCGCTCCTGTTCCATCCAGTCCATTTCAGCCTGTCCTTCATGAACTTCGCCGATTTTGTGCTTTCTTCCGGTATAAAAAAGAATGCGCTCGGTTACTGTCGTTTTTCCGGCGTCGATATGGGCAATGATTCCGATATTTCTGGTTTTTTCCAAACTGTACTCGCGGGGCATATTTTTTCCGATGCTAATATGCAAATTTATATTAAATATGCAAATATTTGATGCTAATATGATTTTCTGTTTTCCTTCGGATGATCAGCATGCATTTGTCCGCTTCGGCTCGAATCGAGACGAGCATATTGGCATCGCGATTATCTTGCAAAATGAGCGAAAGCTTTATTGGCTTCGGCCATTCTATGGACGTCTTCGCGCTTTTTAACCGCTGCGCCTTCGCCCTTCATGGCATCCAGTATTTCCAGGGCGAGCTTTTCTTTCATCGATCTGCCGCGCCTGGCTATGGCAGCATTCAAAATCCAGCGGCACCCCAGCGCGTATCTGCGCTTTCCCCTGACCTGATAAGGAATCTGATAATTCGCTCCGCCGATCCTTCTTCCCCTGATTTCCAAAAGCGGCATGACGTTTTTCAAGGCTTTATTGAAAACATGGCGCGGATCCTGCTTGGTTTCGTTTTTAATAATATCAAATGCGCCGTAGACAATCTTTCTCGCCACGGTTTTTTTGCCGTCGTCCATCACGTAATTGATGAATTTAGCGATATCTATATCGCTGTATTTGATGTCTCCTTCAATTTCTGTTTTTGGAGCCTGCTTCCCTCTCATATTTTGATAATTATATATCCATTATATTACTAATTGACTAACGACTAATGACTCGGGACTAGTTTTTTCTATTTCGCCTTCGCCCCGTATCTGCTTCTGGACTGCTTGCGTTTCTGTACTCCCTGGGTATCGAACACGCCCCGGATAATCTTATATCTGACACCCGGCAAATCCTTGGTCCTGCCGCCTTTCAAGAGCACAATCGAGTGCTCCTGAAGATTATGCCCTTCTCCGGGAATATAAGCCGTTACTTCCATGCCATTGGATAATCTGACGCGCGCGATTTTTCTCAAAGCCGAATTAGGTTTTTTTGGCGTAGTGGTAGTCACTTTCAGGCATACTCCGCGCTTAAATGGAGACCCCTTGGCTAATTGGGTCCGTTTTTTCCTTAAAGTATTTAAGGTAGTCTGCAGAGCCGGTGACTTGCCCTTTTTATTCTGGTTTTTGCGGCCTTTTCTGGCCAATTGATTGATTGTAGGCATAATAATCAATGGCTTATTATCCATTATTCACAGCCATCTGTTGCTTAAAACTAAAATAAAACCCGATATTTCGGGATTATCTAATTATTAATTAATAAATTATCACATTCTACATCTAAAGTCAAGAATCGGGGTTAAACAGTTGAGTTAATAAAAATTTATTCCAACAATAGCATAATATAGCATGTTTATGACCGGCAGGATAGCCATAAAACCGACCATTACGAAAATGAATACAACAATTAAACCGTAGCTTTCCATAGCGGCAAATTTGGCCTGCCAATTGAATGGCAAAAAGGGGGCAAGAATTTTAGAGCCATCCAGCGGAGGAATGGGAATAAGATTAAAGACTGCTAATATCAGGTTAATAAACACTATATATGCCAGCATCGCTGCCGGCAAGGATTGGTTAAAATCGGCAGCCTGCCCAAAATAACCGAAGTAGAAAGCTGCCCGAAGCAAAAGCCCGAAAAAAACCGCTGTAATGATATTGGCCAATGGCCCGGCAAATGCGACCTTTGCCGAACCGTATTTCTGATCCCGCAGATTATAAGGATTGTAGGGAACCGGTTTGGCGTAGCCGAAAATAAAACCCGCTTTGGTGAATATCAGGATCAACGGCAATAGAATCGAGCCGACCGGATCAATATGCGAAAGCGGATTAAGGGTCAGGCGGCCTGAATATCTTGCTGTCGGATCGCCCAAGCGGTCCGCCATCCATCCATGCATATATTCGTGGATGATTGCAGAATAGATTATTACGACTAAAATAAATATATCCAAAAAGCTGATCATATATAAATCTTGAAATAATTATGTTTTTCTGATATCTTGTTTATTATCGGCCAAGTGCCGGTAACTTTATTCCATAATGCTTAAGTTCACGGACTTATCAATAATTTTATGCCAAGATCATGCGATGTATGCGGGCGAAGCTCGCAAAAGGACGCAACCCGTTCCCATTCCAACATTAAGTCCATTAAACGCCAACATATTAATCTGCAAAGCAGAAAAATAAACGGTAAAAAACTGAATGTCTGCACCAGATGCATCAAGAATCTCAAAAAACAAAAATAGCAGCATTCAAGCGCGCCGGAATATAATGCTGGTTATCAGTAGCCGGTATTTTAGTTTTGGATGCCAACTTTCCCGCATGGATCGCGGCGCTTAAATCTTAAATGAGCTCAAATCACCCCTTGAATGCATCGTGCAGTCGATCTGATGGGCAGCGAGGCTCGAGAATAAAAAATTCTTGGCTTTTTCGGGCTTTACCGTTTCTCCGCAGGTAAAAATATCTACCGCGCAATATCCGTATTCAGGCCAGGTATGGATTGAAAAATGCGATTCGGCGACTACGACCACGCCTGTCACGCCCTGAGGGGCGTACTTATGGAAAACGGTTCCGATAACTGTCGCGCCTGAAATTTTTACTGCTTCGAGCAAGGCACTTTCGATGTATCCAGGATCATCTATTAATTTTCTGTCGCAGTTATAAAGCTCAATAATAAGATGTTTCCCCAAGGTTGTCATTTAATTTCTCCTTAAAGGAAGCCATATTATTACCTCCTGAATTTATTAAATTTCAAGCTTTATAAGCTCTTGGTTGAATATAACACAATCATCGGCTTGGTGCAACATTCCGGATCTGATGGACTGGTGCTGATTAATATGTTATCATAAGCAATAATTCAAATATGGGCAAAATAAAAAGTCTAAAAATATTGACGATCGGAGATAAAAGGCTTCGCGAAAAATCCAAAGAATTGGACGTTAATGTTCTGAGAACCAAGGATTTTAGGGTTTTTGCGCAATCGATGGGAATAACCATGGTGGAAAAGGATGGAGTTGGACTGGCGGCGCCGCAAGTCGGTAAAAATATCCGGCTGATAGTAATAAATACAAAAGATGGAGTCGTCGCCATGCATAATCCAAAAATCGTAAAAAGGTCTCTTGCCAAAGAATACGGCGAAGAAGGCTGCCTTTCGGTTCCTGGTATTTTTGGCGAGGTAAAAAGGAACCAAACGATAAAATGCAAATATTTGGACGCCGATGGCCAGATCATACATCTTGATGCCCAGGGACTTTTAGCTCGCGTTATCCAGCACGAGATCGACCATTTGGACGGAATATTATTTATTGATAAAGCGAAAAATATTAAAAAAGTCGCGTTAAAAGACTAGCGCAGCGCTTTAAGGGAAAATCGCGTCTCAGTTGCTTAACGCTCTAGATGATTGGCGAAAACTTATCTCACCACAACCTTTCCCAAAAATTGCCTTAATTCATTTCCAGGATTTTCAAGTAAAAAATTTGAAAATCAAGGAAGCTTAGCAGGGCTATTTTACGGAATTTTCCGATTGTCCGTCTTCCCGCTTTTATTCGCTAAGCGAGGCGAGGGATCGCACAGGCGGGACAGGCAGCCGGAAAAGACGGAAATGAGCTGGAAATTATTTTGAGATAGGCCGTGGACAACTTAAACCAGATGGAAAAGATCAGATTAATTTATATGTCTACACCTGAATTCGGATTACCGGTTTTGCAGGCCCTGGCAGGCAATCCGATGTACGATATAATTTTTGTGGTTACCCAGCCCGATAAACTGGCCGGAAGGAACCGAACGCTAAAACCGCCGCCGGTCAAAATCGAAGCGGAAAGGATCGGATTGCCCCTGCTGCAGCCGGAAAGCATTACCGATAGCTATAAGCGGTTGTCCTCCGCAAAACCGGACCTGATAGTTACTTGCGCCTATGGGCAATTATTGCCTGCCAAAATCCTGGAGCTGCCGAAATTCGGATGCCTGAATGTACACGCCAGCCTGCTTCCCAAATACCGCGGCGCTTCGCCGATAAGCGCTGCAATCCTCGGCGGCGACGCAAAAACCGGGATTACGGTCATGAAAATGGATCCCGGGCTTGATACCGGACCAATTATTGCCCAAAATGAAATTCCGATTACCGACGATGACACGGCCGGCACTTTAAGCGAAAAATTGGCGCATTCCGCGCCGGAATTATTAGTATCTTCGATTGAAAGCTACATTAGCGGCGAACTGCAGCCCATGAAGCAAGCTAATCGGGACGCAACCTACACCAAAGCTCTAAAAAGACCGGATGCAAAAATCAATTGGGGAATTAGTTCGGAGGCTCTAAACAGGCAAATCCGCGCCATGAATCCCTGGCCGGTCGCATTTACCAAAGTTTCATACGTAGTCAAGCGCAAAAAAATCGATTATACTTTAAAAATTTTGGAAGCCAGGACGGATCTGCCCAAAATGGAAATGTATAAGATCGGCGAGGTTTTCGAGTATGAAGGCTTTCCTGCCGTTCAATGCGGAAAAGGGGCATTACGGCTTTTAAAGATGCAGGCTGAAAACAAGAACGCAGCGCATGCCCAGGATTTCCTGAACGGCCATCGTGATATCATCGGAAAAATACTGCATTAAAATATTATATATTCCAAAATTGGAAATTCATTAAGCCGCCATCGTCTATCGGTTAGGACACCGGGTTCTCAGTCCGGTAAGCGGGGTTCGATTCCCCGTGGCGGTACGAATTAATTGAAAACCTTTTACAAAAAGGTTTTCAACGCTTTCCAAAACTATAGGTATCAGAAAAAATTTTATAGCAGGCAAAGCCCTACGGCCATAAAATTTTTTCTGATGATATAAAAGAGTCGGGTAAGTTTCGGCTCTTTTACTTGTACTGTTATGGGCAGAATCGGACCCCCCCCTTTTTTTCCGTCGGGCGTAGCTTAAAAAAGTTTTTACCTTGAAAATAGAAGTTGCAGACCTACTAATAAAATTACACTAATATTAAATATTTTAATATTAATATTTACATTTTTATAATAATATGCTATAATAATTACAGTTCATACTATTTGAGGGAGGTGCAGAATGGAACCATATGTACAAACAGAAATGGAACCATATGTACAAATGAAATTATTCTGCCAAGAATTGCATTATAGACTGGCAGATGAAGAAGCTAAAAAAATAGCCGATCAAAAAGCCAGTCTTGAAAAATTAACCCGGGCTAAATACTGCCTTCTCTATATGAGGGCATTTGAAGAGTCCGGTAGGGCAATCCCTCGCATTGGCCTAATATCTGACCCGGAGGCCCAACATGTTTAGGTCTCCACGAAAGTCAGCTTTCCCCTGCTTGGAGCTAGCTGACTTTTCATTTACAGTATTATTCGGACAATTCATATAAACTAAAGACCGCAAAATAATTTGCGGTCTTTAGTTTATATGAATGTTATCCTATGCTTTATTCGATTTCAGGTTTAATGCTATTGTTGCTATATAACAAAGTTACACCTGCTGCAATTAATACCAATCCGGGAACCAAAGGCAGCACTATACCGATAGCGCCTACAAACAGCAACAATGCACCAAATGTAACAGATAATAGCTTCATATTAAAATAAATATTAGGTAACATTTTATACTAACATATTTATAATCTTCTGTCAAGGTTATAAATAGCGGGATCTCTCACCCGCTATTCGCAATAATTAATCGACTTCAATGTACAATTCAAGTTTTTCGCCCTGCTGGATCGCCAGCTTAATTCTTGAAAAAGGCGGGCCCAAGTTCGGGTTGGAAAATATTTTGCGCTTTCCTTCGGCATATTGAGCTTGATTGATGTACCCGCAAAATCCGCACAACCAAGATTTACCATTTATCACATTAGCCCTGGCATAACAATGCTCGCATCGATCGGCTATCAGCCCGCATGATCCAGGATTTGAAAATAATCTTTCAAGCAGTTCGTCCGGGTAATCGGGATTGATTATGCCCATTTTCGTTCACCACTCTGATTCCATGCCCAGCTACCGCAGGCATGATTATTAAATCATAGAATAACGTCGCTGCAAAGTCAAGAAATGACTGCTCGACATTGGCCCGTATATCCAGTAAAATAATAATAGCAAAACCTTTATGATTAAGAACTCTTTTAGAAAAAACATCCGGAATATCAGGCGGTTGAACAAAATTGTCAGCACAATCGCCAAATACGGCTTGGCCGATATTTTTGAAAGGTCAAAGCTTCTGGAGTATCTGAAAATCTCACGGATCAGCTTGAGAGCCAGAGCCGATGAAGAAATGGTCGTAAAACTTAGCACTCCCCAAAGGGCCAGAAAAGCGCTTGAAGAGCTCGGCCCGGCATTTATCAAATTCGGCCAGGTGTTGAGCACCCGCCCTGATCTGGTTCCTGAAGAGTATATCAGCGAATTTTCCAAATTGCAGGACGATGTTCCGCCTTCCCCGCCGGATAATGTCCGCCAGGTTTTTGTTGCAGAGCTGAAAAAAAATCCGGAAGAAATTTTCGACAGTTTTGATCCCATTCCTTTTGCGGCTGCCTCATTATCCCAGGTTCATCTGGCCGAACTCGACGGTTCTAGATTTGCTGTTAAAATCCAGCGTCCTGATATCAAAAAAACGATAGAATCCGATATCGCCATCCTGTATGAACTGGCTAAATTCGCCTCGAACAAAATCGAATTCTTCAAGATCTATAAACCGGTAGAAATTATTGACGAATTCGCAAGAACCATCAGGAACGAATTGGACTTCGTTAACGAAGCCAGAAATATCGATAAATTCAGGGTTAACTTTAAGAACGTCGGCTTTATCCGCATTCCCTCTGTCAATTGGAAATTTACAACAGGCAGGATCATAACAATGCAATATATCGAAGGCAATAAGCTGTCCGGATTTTTAAACGGAGCCGCCAGCGGATTTGAACCGGCTGTAATCGCTGAGAGGTATATGCAGGCGGTCTTCAAGCAAATCTTTGAAGACGGGTTTTTCCATGCCGATCCGCATCCCGGAAATATCTTTATTATGGAAAACAATGTGCTCGCGCTTCTGGATTTCGGCATGGCCGGCAGGCTGGAAGACAACGATAAGGACAATCTGGCCGAACTGCTGCAGGCCGTTATCAGATGCGATGCTGACGGAATCATCAGCATTTTCGATTCAATGGGCGTAGTTACCCCGAATACGGATATCAAGCCGCTGAGGCGCGACCTGAAAGAATTCGTGGATAAATACTATGGCTTGCCGCTCAAAGACATTAAGATCGGCAAGATCATGGAAGATATCGTATACATCACTATCCGGCATGATGTTTCT